>NZ_JBFUHJ010000007.1:0-71978 GCF_056402455.1 Paenibacillus sp. P4_A7
CTTTATAAGTAATGTCTCTTGCGTTTCTCTTGTGTATGATGGCTTGCACCTTCCCTTAGAGGAGGAGCGAGCCATTTTGTTGCATTGGTAACGTAATAGGCAAAACTCAAGATGCAGAGGGTTGGTTACAATGTTATAATATACGGGATTGTGTTTATGTCCACTACAACTATATACAGGAGGAATACCGCTCCATGAGCAAATTAATCATTTGCGACCATCCTTTAATCCAGCATAAGCTGACTTATATTCGTAATAAAGAAACGAATACCAAAGATTTTCGGGAATTGGTTGATGAAGTCGCTACACTAATGTCTTACGAACTTACTAGAGAAATACCGCTTGAGACGATTAAGGTGCAAACTCCGGTCGCTGAGACTGACTCAAAGGTTGTATCCGGCAGAATGCTTGGACTGGTTCCGATATTACGAGCTGGCCTGGGCATGGTTGATGGAATATTGAAGTTAATTCCTTCAGCGAAGGTAGGTCATATCGGACTTGCTCGCGATCATGTAACACTTCAGCCTGTCGAATATTATATTAATTTGCCGACAGATGCGCCTAATCGGTTGCTGATTGTCATCGATCCGATGCTTGCAACAGGAGGCTCGGCTATTGCAGCGATTTCATCACTTAAGAAACATAACTGTGATCAAATCAAGCTCATGTGTCTCATTGCAGCTCCAGAGGGCGTAAAAGCTGTGCAGGAAGCGCACCCTGATGTAGATATTTATATCGCGGCATTGGACGAGCGCTTGGATGAGAAAGGCTACATCGTACCAGGATTGGGAGATGCGGGCGACCGTATGTTTGGAACCAATTAGCACTTTGACTAGTATATTTATTGTGATTTGGTTATCTGATATTAGGAGTGGAATGTTTTGTCTAAACTAAAGGTAATGACAATTTTCGGCACGCGTCCAGAAGCGGTCAAAATGGCTCCGCTTGTGCTGGAACTACAGAAGCGAGAGGACGAAATCGAATCGATCGTTTGCGTGACAGCGCAACACCGAAAAATGCTGGACCAAGTTCTAGATTTTTTTGAAATCCATCCAAACTTTGATTTGAATGTGATGAAGGATCGTCAGACGCTAACAGAGACGACTGTTCGTGTATTAGAGGGATTGGATCCGGTGCTCGCGCAAGCGAAGCCCGATATCGTGCTCGTACATGGCGATACACAAACGACCTTTCTCGCTAGTTATGCATCCTTTCTGAAGCAAATTAAGGTTGGACATGTTGAAGCGGGGCTTCGCACATGGAACAAGCTTTCTCCTTATCCGGAAGAAATGAACCGTCAGCTTGCCGGCGTACTTTCGGACGTGCATTTTGCGCCAACGGACTGGTCGGCCAACAATTTACGCAAAGAGAATAAATCGGATGAGACCATTTATGTAACAGGAAATACAGCTGCTGACGTATTCCAGTACACGGTTGACGAATCATTCTCGCATCCTGTGATTGACTGGGCGAAGGGCAAACGGATGATTTTGATGACAGCACACCGTCGTGAGTCACTCGGCGAGCCTCATCGTAACATTTTCAGAGCAGTTAAGCGGATTGTAGATGAGCATGAGGATGTCGTAGTTGTGTACGCGGTACATCCGAACCCAGTAGTAAGAGAGCCGGCAAATGAAATTCTAGGAGATCATCCGCGTATTCGTTTAATCGAGCCGCTTGATGTGTTCGAATTTCATAACTTCTACCCGCATACTTACATGATTATGACGGATTCTGGCGGCTTGCAAGAGGAGGCGCCGTCCTTTGGTGTGCCGACGCTAGTACTGCGTGATACGACCGAACGTCCGGAAGGTATAGAAGCGGGCACATTGGAACTGGTTGGTACAGATGAGGAGCAGGTATATGGTCGAGCTCGTGCGTTATTGAATGACTCGCAGCTGTATGCAAGAATGAGCCAAGCGGCAAATCCCTATGGTGATGGACGGGCTTCAGAACGTATAGTGGACGCAATTTTGCATCATTTTGGCAGGCAGAGCTCTCGTCCCGATTCGTTCACACAACGTTCATAGATTGACCTAATGAAATTGGTTGTATGGAGAATGTACAGCATACAGTAGCACTGTACGGTTTTTGAATTCACAAAACCATATACATCAAGGGTTTTGGTTGTTCCGTTCAGTAAATATTTGTAGTTATATCAATTGACAAATGTGGCGCCGCTTCGATAAAATAAATGAGGATTGACAGGGGTATGAGCCTATGAGTAAAAAGAGCAGAAGGGACGATCCGTTGTACGCCGCCGGTCTCGTCGGTGCACTTGGAGTGCAAGTCGCTGTATGTATCTTTTTGGGCTATTGGATCGGAACATTTCTAGATGGTCGCTTAGGCACCGACAAGGGATGGACGATCGGTGGCATACTGGTCGGTCTGGCTGTCGGTCTACTCTCAGCCATTCTGCTTGTTAAGAAGGTAATGGAGGAAGCCGATGGATAAAATAATGAAGACATCAGTACGATCGCTTGTTTATGCGATGGCGGTATGCCTTATAGTATGGGCCCTCCTTCCGGACTGGCGTGCTGTGTCTCTCGGCTTACTTTTGGGACTGGCTGCAAGTACCATGAATGCGTTTTTACTAAGACGCCGCGTGGAAATGGTCACCCTAGGAGCAGCAGGAGTTGGACCGAGTAAGAGGGGCTTAGGTCTTGGGAACCGTATCGCGACAGTGCTGCTGGTTGCCATGATCGCCTATCGTTTTCCGGAGGATCTTAATATGCCGGCTGCTTTAGCTGGTTGTATGGTCATGCCGTTTATTCTTTTAGTATCAGCTTATATCCACAACAAACGACAATCTTAGCGGAAAGGGGTGAAATTTTTACATGCATGAATTTCCCATATGGCAGCTAGGGCCGCTAGATATCGACATTTCAAGTTTTATCRCTATCACGGTTTCTGTCATCATCACGTTTGTTCTCGCCAAGTTGGCAGTACGTAACCTGTCGGTGGACAACCCGTCTAAGCTTCAGAACTTCATGGAGTGGGTCGTTGATTTCGTTCACAACTTTATTTCAAGTACAATGCCGGTTAATAGGGTGAAACCTTTCTTGACTCTAGGGTTGACGCTTATTATGTTCATTTTCATCTCCAACTTGCTCGGCTTGCCTTTCGGTGTCGTGATGGAAGTACATCATCCTTATCCAAACCTTGGCTTTACTGAAGCATTGTTGGCTGAAAAAGGCGGACATCTCGAGGCAGCATTTTGGAAATCTCCAACTGCAGATCTATCGGTTACTGCCGGTCTTGCGATTATCGTATTTGTAATCGTCCATTTCCTAGGACTGAGACTTAATACGAAGCATTACTTGAAGCATTATTTCAAACCATATCCGATATTCTTCCCAGTTAACGTAATTGAGACGATTTCGAAACCGCTAACACTTGCACTTCGGTTATTCGCGAATATTTTTGCGGGTGAGGTTCTTATCGCAACAATTCTAATGCTAGGCTGGATCGGTACACCGTTTCTTGTCGCTTGGCAGGGATTCAGTCTTTTCGTCGGCGGAATCCAGGCTTTCTTGTTTACCATCCTTACGATGGTGTATATCTCGCAAGCAGCCATTCACGAAGAAGAACATTAAATACCGCTTTATGCCTCGGACTGCATAGTGATTCTGAGGTTGGTTATACAAAAAAATAACAGATTATCGAGGAGGATTTTCAAATGGAATTATTAGCAGCAGCATTGGCAGTAGGTTTGGGAGCAGTAGGCGCAGGTGTAGGTAACGGTATGATCGTCAGCAAAACAGTTGAAGGTATCGCTCGTCAACCAGAACTTCAAGGTAAACTTCAAACAACAATGTTCATCGGTGTAGGTATCGTCGAAGTTGTGCCTATCATCGGCGTAGTTATCGGTTTCTTGGCTTTCTTCCAAGCCTAATAACAGCAATTGGCGGGGAAGGCCTAGCCCTCTTCGCCTTCGTTATGATTACGATAATATTGTGTTAAGAAAGGAGTTGCACCTATGGCTTTTAATTGGGAATCGACAGTATATGCGATGCTTGCGTTCGGAATATTGTATTGGTTGCTTAGTAAATATGCATTCGGTCCGTTATTCGGCGTTATGGAAAAGCGTAGACAGCTTATTCTTGAGCAGATGAACACGGCTGAATCAAGCCGCAAAGCAGCTGAGCAACAAATGGAAGAGCAGAAAGCTGCGCTTCAACATGCACGTAAAGAAGCATACGAGATTATTGAGCAAGCAAGAACGACTAGCTCGAAACAAGCGGATGATATTGTCCAAACTGCGAAATCGGAAGCTTCTCGTCTTAAAGACGATGCTCTCAAAGATATCGAAAGCGAGAAAAACAAAGCAATTGCAGCCCTTCGTACTGAAGTAGGCAGCATTTCTGTGAAAATTGCATCGAAAATTATTGAGAAGCAAGTAGATGAGAAATCTCAAGTTCAAATCGTTGATCAATACCTGAAAGAAGTTGGAAGCAAATGAGCCGCGATACGGTCGTAGCGAAGCGCTACGCAAAAGCATTGTTCGAGCTTGCTGCACAGCAGCAGGTCGTTTCTACAGTAGGAGACCAGCTTAAGCTGATCGTTCAAACGCTTGATCGGGATCAGGAGATCCTTAAGTTTCTTTCTTTACCAAGCATTGAGCCGAAGAAGAAAATCGCCGTGCTTACAGCAGCATTCGGTGACCAAATCTCTGCGCTTGTGCTTAACACGCTTGAACTGCTCATTTCCCGTAGACGTCAGGATGTAATTGCTGATGTATATGCAGCTTACACGAAGATTTCGGGTGATGCGCTCGGACAAGCCCATGCAACGGTATATACGGCTAAGTCTCTTTCAGAGGCAGAGCTAGCCGAGGTTGCGGTTCAGTTCGGACAAGTAACGGGCAAGAAAATTTTGGCTGAACAAATCGTTGAGCCAGCTTTGCTTGGCGGCGTACAAGTACGCATTGGCGATCGTCTATATGACGGAAGCTTGTCTGGCAAGCTAGATCGTTTACAAAAAACGTTTAAAATCTAAAGCACTGTAGATAGGGGTGAACGAATTGAGTATCAGACCTGATGAAATCAGCACGCTGATTAAACAACAGATCGAACAATATAAATCAGAAATTCAAGTCGTAGACGTCGGTACCGTAATCAACGTCGGTGACGGTATCGCCCGCGTTCACGGCTTGGAGAATGCGATGCAAGGCGAACTGCTAGAGTTTTCTAATGGCGTTGTCGGTATGGCATTGAACCTTGAAGAAAGCAACGTCGGTGTCGTTATCCTTGGACCGTTCACAGACATCCGTGAAGGCGACCAAGTTAAACGTACAGGCCGCATCATGGAAGTTCCAGTAGGCGAAGAACTTCTTGGACGCGTAGTTAACCCACTAGGTCAACCACTTGACGGCAAAGGACCAATTAACACGACTCAATTCCGTGCAATTGAATCCCCAGCACCAGGTGTTATCGACCGTAAATCGGTTCATGAGCCGATGCAAACGGGCCTTAAAGCAATTGATGCAATGGTTCCAGTTGGCCGTGGTCAACGTGAGCTAGTTATCGGTGACCGTCAAACAGGTAAAACTGCAATTGCAATCGATACAATTATTAACCAAAAAGGCAACGGAGTTAAATGTATCTACGTTGCTGTTGGTCAAAAACAATCTACTGTTGCGAACGTTGTTGAAACACTTCGTCGTCATGGTGCTCTTGAATACACAATTATCGTAACTGCGGGCGCATCTGAGCCAGCTCCATTGCTTTTCTTGGCTCCTTACGCGGGCTGCACAATGGGCGAGTACTTCATGTACAAAGGCGAGCACGTACTTGTTGTCTATGATGACTTGTCCAAGCAAGCTGCTGCATACCGTGAATTGTCCTTGCTGCTTCGCCGTCCACCGGGTCGGGAAGCATACCCAGGTGACGTATTCTATCTTCACTCCCGTTTGCTAGAGCGCGCTGCGAAGCTTAGCGATGCTAGAGGCGGCGGTTCTATGACTGCATTGCCTTTCATTGAGACACAAGCTTCTGACGTATCGGCATACATTCCTACAAACGTTATTTCGATTACGGACGGTCAAATCTTCCTTGAGGCAGACTTGTTCTACTCCGGTCAACGTCCAGCTGTTAACGTAGGTATTTCGGTATCACGTGTTGGTGGATCTGCTCAAATTAAAGCTATGAAAAAGGTAGCTGGTACGCTCCGTCTTGACCTTGCAGCTTACCGCGAACTTCAAGCGTTCTCGCAGTTCGGCTCCGATCTAGATAAATCGACGCTTGCTCGTCTTAACCGCGGTGCTCGCACGATGGAAATCTTGAAGCAAGGTGCTAACCAGCCGATGCCGGTTGAGAAGCAAGTAATCTCAATCTACTCTGCAGTTAGAGGTCACTTGGATGATATTCCAGTAGCTGACATCCTTCGTTTTGAGAAAGAGTTCCATGCGTACTTGGATTCGAATAGCCCTGAAATCGGCAATTCAATCCGCGATACGAAGGATCTTGTTGCTGACAACGAGAAGGCTCTTGTTGAAGCGATCAATAAATTCAAGAAAAGCTTTGCCGTATCCGCTTAATCAAGCGTAAACTGCTGTCGCCGCCTTATGGCGGCGCATCGTATGTTTCGTGAAAATTTAAGTGTAATATGGAAGCGAAGCTTTCACATTATAAGATTTGAACAACGGTTATTCGCCCGTTCAGCTTGTTCGGGCGTGAGCCGCTTACTCCTACCAACACCAGGCTTTGGGTGTCATTGCGTGGTTGATGCCTTCGGAGCATGACCCTGTAATCCACTTCAAAGCAACAAAGGCGGGTGAAACCAAATGGCAAAAGGCATGCGCGATATTAAACGCGAAATTAAAAGCAAACAAAATACGAAACAGATCACGAAAGCGATGGAGATGGTCGCAGCTTCCCGCTTGAGAAAAGCGCAAGAAGCAGCACAATCAGCACGTCCATACGCTGAGAAGCTGAAGGAAGTTGTAGCTAGCATTGCAGCCGGCACGAAGGATGTTAAGCATCCGATGCTGGAGTCACGTCCGATTAAGAAAACAGGTTATCTTGTAATCACTTCGGATCGTGGTCTTGCAGGCGGCTATAACGCGAATATTCTTCGTAAAGTAACGCAAACCATTCGTGAAAAGCATAAATCTACCGATGATTACGTGCTATTCGTTATCGGACGGAAGGGTCGGGATTATTTCCGCCGCCGTAACATGCCAATCGTCGAAGAAGTGACTGGCTTGCCAGATAACCCGTCATTTGCTGATATTAAGACGGTTGCTTATTCTGCGGTTACGAAGTTCGCTGAAGGCGCTTATGATGAGCTTTACTTATACTTCAATGAATTCGTAAATGCGATTACTCAAGTACCGACAGATATTCGACTGCTCCCACTTGAAGAAGTAGGTGGCAATGCGCCAGTTACTTCGTATGAATACGAGCCATCACCAGAAGGCGTACTAGAAGTATTGCTGCCTAAATATGCGGAAACGCTAATTTACAGCGCTGTTCTAGACGGCAAAGCTAGTGAGTTCGGCGCTCGTATGACTGCTATGGGTAGCGCAACAAAAAATGCAACGAAGCTAATCAACCAACTGACGCTCACTTACAACCGAGCTCGTCAAGCGGCGATTACACAGGAAATTTCCGAGATCGTTGCAGGAGCAAACGCACAATCTTAATTCACTATATACACTGCAATTGTCTGCAGCTTGCATTAAGCTGATCAGCAAGCAGTAACCAGAAGGAACCAGGAGGGAAAACCATGAAAAAAGGACGCGTTGTATCCGTCATGGGTCCGGTCGTTGACTTAGAGTTCGAACGCGGCAACCTGCCGGAAATTTTGAACGCAGTCAAAATCGAGCAAAAGGGCGAAGCAGGCGGCATTGATATTAACTTGACGCTTGAAGTAGCCGTTCACCTCGGTGACAATAAAGTTCGTGCTGTAGCTATGAGCACAACTGACGGTCTCGTACGCGGTATGGAAGCTGTTGATACTGGTGCAGCCATTACGATCCCGGTTGGAGCTCCAACGCTCGGCCGCGTATTTAACGTACTTGGCCAACCAATCGACGAAGCAGGCGATGTAACATCGAAGGTTAACCTTCCTATTCACCGTCAAGCACCTGCTTTTGACGAATTGTCTACACAATCAGAAATTCTTGAAACAGGTATCAAAGTTATCGATCTTCTCGCACCATACGCAAAAGGCGGTAAAATTGGTCTTTTCGGCGGCGCGGGTGTAGGTAAAACGGTAACGATTCAAGAATTGATCAACAACATCGCGCAAGAGCACGGCGGTATTTCTGTATTCGCTGGCGTAGGCGAGCGTACTCGTGAAGGTAATGACTTGTATCACGAGATGAAGGATTCCGGCGTACTTAGCAAGACAGCGATGGTATTCGGACAAATGAACGAGCCTCCAGGCGCACGTCAACGTGTTGCTTTGACGGGTCTGACAATGGCTGAGTATTTCCGTGATGAAGAGGGTAAAGACGTTCTTCTATTCGTAGATAACATCTTCCGCTTCACGCAAGCAGGTTCTGAGGTTTCGGCCCTTCTAGGCCGTATGCCTTCCGCAGTAGGTTACCAGCCAACGCTGGCAACTGAAATGGGTCAATTGCAAGAGCGTATCACATCCACGAAAAAAGGTTCGGTTACTTCGATCCAAGCGATCTATGTACCTGCCGATGATTACACGGATCCGGCTCCTGCAACGACATTTGCCCACTTGGATGCAACAACTAACTTGGAGCGTAAAATTTCCGAGATGGGTATCTTCCCAGCGGTTGATCCACTAGCTTCTTCTTCTCGTATCCTTAACCCTGAAGTTGTGGGTGAAGAGCATTACAATGTTGCTCAAGGCGTTAAGAAGATTCTTCAAAAATATAAAGAACTTCAAGATATCATCGCCATTCTTGGTATCGATGAGCTTAGCGAAGAAGATAAATTGACCGTGTCTCGCGCACGTAGAATTCAACTCTTCCTATCTCAACCGTTCCACGTTGCTGAACCGTTCACAGGTACTAAAGGTAAATATGTTCCTGTTAAAGAATCTGTTCGCAGCTTCAAAGAAATCCTCGAAGGCAAGCATGACGAACTTCCGGAAGAAGCTTTCCGTTACGTTGGTGTCATTGAAGAAGCCGTCGAGAAAGCCAAAACGCTGCAATAGTAGCGAAGGGCGGGAGGAATCCACATGAGTACCTTTTTGGTAGAAATAGTAACCCCAGAGCGTAAAGTCTACGCTGAGACTGCGAATATGGTAAGTGTAACAGGCGTTGAAGGTGAGCTCGGCATATTGCCTAATCACATTCCGTTTGTAACTCCACTTCGTATTGCTCCCGTAATGATTAAACGTGATGGTAAAGTAGATGTTATTGCCGTTAACGGAGGCTTCATCGAAGTACGCAAGGATAAGATTGTTATTCTTGCCGAGAGCGCTGAGATTTCAACTGACATTAACGTCGAACGTGCGGAAGCCGCAAAACAGCGTGCTACCCAGCGTCTATCAGCTAAGCGTGATGAGGTTGATTACCGCCGTGCAGAGCTTGCTCTGCAACGTGCAATGAACCGACTACATGTAAAGCATAAATAATAGAGTTAAAAAGCACCGTTGAGGCCAAATTGGCTTTGACGGTGCTTTTTTTGTTTGTATATATAAATCAAAGAAAGGTTACCTCCCATGAATGTTCGCGTTTTTAAAGTGAATCAACTCAAATAAGGACAAAACTCACTTTGATCCGACAAAATACCTTATATTTTGGATGAAATACCCATCAACATACGTTATTATAGTTAACATTATAATGCAGATAGAGATTGTAAGGGGGTAGAGCTCCATGTTTGATTGGTTAGGTGTGAAGGTTGGGTTTCCGCTGTGGGTTTCATGGGGCTTGAATAAGATATGCGTTCTACGTTAAGTTTTTCAACAATGAGAGCCGCAGGAAACCGTTATGAAACGGTCTTGCGGTTTTTTTGTTATACATGAGTAGAGACTAATTCGAATAGTATGTTAGATACTATTAATAACTTGAAACTACATTTGATTTAAGGAACTGCAAGAGTTATCTGATTAACTCCATCATAGACGAGTGTGGAAGCATTTGTTATAATTATGAGGAAAAAATGACCAAACGGCAATGAACCGAACCAAACGAATTGACGGGGGCGATTGTGTGGAAAACTACGCCAA
Source organism: Paenibacillus sp. P4_A7 (assembly GCF_056402455.1). Lineage (NCBI taxonomy): Bacteria > Bacillati > Bacillota > Bacilli > Caryophanales > Paenibacillaceae > Paenibacillus > Paenibacillus sp. P4_A7. The sequence continues at coordinate 10,156 of NZ_JBFUHJ010000007.1, forward strand.
TAATTATGTCGTCGTGGCTATTTTTATTATGCTCGGTATACTGCTGCCAGTTGTTGCATTGTCTGTCGGCCGCCTATTAAGACCTAACAAGCCGAGTGAGTCGAAGCAAACGACGTATGAAAGCGGTAATGAACCGGTAGGTGAAGGACAGGTCCGATTCAATATTCGTTATTACTTGTTTGCTTTAATGTTTGTCATCTTTGATGTCGAAACTGTTTTCTTATATCCTTGGGCCGTTGCATATAATAAGCTCGGCTTTTTTGTGTTAGTGGAAATGATTATTTTTGCGGGAATGCTGCTCATTGGACTTCTATATGCCTGGAAGAAGAAGGTGCTGAAATGGAATTCAGTTTAGAATCGATTTCACTAGAAGAGCGTAAAGAGCTGGAACGTAACGTATTCATGGGTACCTTGGAGCAATTAAAGGCGTGGGCAAGAAGCAATTCCCTATGGCCGATGACCTTTGGACTTGCATGCTGCGCGATTGAGATGATGGGAACGGGAGCTTCACACTATGATCTTGATCGTTTTGGCGTCATGTTTCGAACCTCGCCGCGGCAATCTGACGTTATGATTGTTGCGGGTACGGTGACTAAAAAAATGGGTCCGCTGCTTCGTCGTCTGTACGACCAAATGCCGGAGCCGAAATGGGTTATTGCAATGGGCTCCTGCGCTACTGCAGGCGGTCCATATATTAAATCCTACGCCGTCATTAAGGGTGTGGATCAAATCGTGCCTGTAGATGTATACATACCTGGCTGCCCGCCTAATCCTGCTGCGCTTATATACGGAATTAATAAGCTGCAAGAGAAAATCCGATACGAGGCGAAAACCGGTAAGCGGGTGACAGGGCGATGAGTGAAGAACAGAAAGACCTAGAGCAAAAGAATGAAGAACAAAAGAATGAAGAACGGAAGAGCGAAGAGCGGGATAACGAAGAGAAAAAGGAACAAAGGAAAGCGCTTGCGAACTCGAGAAATGCCGAAGTGAAGGCTGATGAAGTGCAGCCCGCTGAGGTGAGCGAGGCACCTCCAGTGGACGTAGAGCGAGAAGCGAAGCTGAAGGTAGCGGCTGAAGCGAGAGCTGCTCGCGCGGCGGCGAAGGAGAAAGCAGCTGCAGATGCAGCTGCTGTTGATGCCGAGCAGGAGGTAGAGCCAAAACCGCCATCTCCGAAGCAAGCGGAGCTGGATGAGATTGTTGATTTGCTGAAGAGGCATGTCGATGAAAATGCGGTTGAGGACGCTTATTTGAATGAGCTGAACAGCCAAATGCCAATGCTTATCGTGAACAACGAGCATTGGCGCAGCGTTGCCTCAATGCTGAAGCAGCATGAGGAGATGCGGTTTACATATTTGCGGAATGTTTCCGGAATTGATTATGAGTCGCATATGGAGGTTGTCTATCATATGGTGGCACTCGATTCAAAGCGAGAGGTCGGCGTTAAGATAAAAACAGAGCGGGATGCGGGGGCGGTTTATTCCGCAACACCGGTATGGGAAACAGCAAATTGGAATGAACGTGAAATTTTCGACTTGCTCGGTATTGATTTTCCGGGACATCCTGATCTACGTCGTATTATGATGCCGGATGACTGGGTAGGCCATCCGCTTCGCAAGGATTATGAACCGTTAGATTCGGAGGTGTAAGCAGCCCTTGATTCGCACAGAAGAATTGCTATTAAACGTTGGTCCTCAGCATCCAAGCACGCACGGTGTATTTCGAATTATCGTTAAGCTCGACGGAGAAGTCATTACCGAGGCAATACCAGTCATGGGTTATTTGCACAGGGGAACCGAGAAAATAGCAGAAGACTTGAATTTTACACAAATTATACCCTATACCGATCGCATGGATTATGTATCGGCAATGACGAACAATTATGTGCTGGTACATGCGGTTGAAACGATGATGGGGCTCGAAGTTCCACTGCGTGCGGAATTTTTGCGATTAATCGTTATGGAGCTGCAGCGTATTGCCAGCCATCTGGTCTGGTGGGGAACCTATCTGCTGGATATCGGAGCGATGAGTCCATTTTTATATGCTTTTCGCGACAGAGAGATCATAATAGATTTGTTTAATGAGCTGAGCGGAGCGAGGCTGACTTACAATTATATGCGTGTCGGTGGTGTGAAGTGGGATGCTCCTCCTGGCTGGATGGATAAAGTACGAGATTTTATTCCCTATATGGAGAAGAAGCTGCTTGAATACAATAAGCTGGTCAGTGGCAACGAAATCTTTCTGGCTCGAATTAAAGGTGTGGGGCAATACGATGCAGAGACCGCCATTAACTATGGATTATCTGGAGCAAATTTAAGATGTACGGGCGTGGACTGGGATTTACGCAAAGCAGAGCCTTATAGCTTATATAGCCAGTTCGAGTTCGACGTTCCACTAGGGCAAAAAGGCGATTGCCACGATCGTTATCGGATCCGTTTGGAGGAAATTAGGCAGAGCTTGCGTATTTTAAAGCAAGCGCTTCAGCAATTTCCAGAGGGCGGGGAAACGATGGGAAAGGTGCCGCGCGCTATTAGGCCGCCAGCGGGCGAGGTTTATGTGCGTATTGAATCACCGCGCGGCGAGATCGGCTGTCATATCGTATCCAAAGGAAAAGCAGAGCCGTACAGGCTCAAGTTCCGCCGTCCCTCCTTCGTCAATTTGCAAATATTGCCGAAGCTGCTCGTCGGTGAGTCTATGACCAATCTCATTACGATTTTAGGCGGCATCGATATAGTTGTCGGGGAGGTCGATTGCTAATGGGAGCTTGGCTGAATGAGCCGCTTACATGGGGCAATGCGTTCATCTTATTTCTGTGGGCCGTTGTTTTCTTGTTTATTGTGCTTGGCTTTGTGACCTACGCGATTTATTTTGAGAGAAAAGTGATTGGCTGGATGCAGCTTCGTATCGGTCCGAACCGAGTTGGCCCATTTGGTCTCTTGCAAACGGTAGCAGATATTTTGAAATTATTAATAAAAGAAGATACCATACCACGTAAGGCTGATCGGCTTCTGTTTGTTCTCGCACCAGCATTGGCATACATACCCGCGTTTTCCGTACTGGCGGTGATTCCTTATACGCAGAACCTCTATTTTGCAGACTTAAACGTCGGATTACTTTATTATGTGGCGCTGTCCGGTATTTCTACGCTGGCTATCGTGCTCAGTGGCTGGGCATCGAATAATAAATATGCCTTAATCGGCGGAATGCGTTCAGCAGCGCAGATGATAAGCTATGAAGTGCCGCTCGTTATTTCGGTCGTGGGTGTTATTATGCTAAGTGGCAGTTTGAACTTGCGTGATATCGTGGCGGCACAAGCTGGCGGTTGGTTCTGGGACTGGAACTTCCTACCACAAATTATCGGCTTCATTATCTTTATTATTGCGGCTGTCTCTGAGCTCAATCGGACGCCATTCGACCTTCCTGAAGCGGAATCGGAGCTAGTGGCGGGTTACCATGTGGAATACAGCGGCTTCCGATTCGCGTTTTTCATGCTGTCTGAATATGTGTACGTGTATGCAATTGCGGCGCTAACAACCGTACTATTCCTTGGCGGTTGGCATGCGCCGGCGCCATTTCTTGATTTTGTGCCGGGCATCATCTGGTTTCTGCTCAAGTTCGCGTTTATTGTGTTCTTCTTGTTTTGGATTCGGGCTACGTTGCCGCGTATCCGTGTGGACCAATTGATGGGGCTTGGCTGGAAGGTGCTGCTGCCGCTGTCATTACTCAACGTTTTTCTGACGGCGGGCTACATTGAGCTGTTTATCAAAAGATAGCAAAGGGGAGAAGGAAATGAAAGGATTGCTGCAAGGGCTGGGTGTTACGCTCAAATCGATGACGGCTCCAAAAGTTACAACCTCCTATCCCGATGTGCCGTTTGTCATGCCGGATCGTTTTCGCGGTATTCAGCATTTTATTCCGGAATTATGTATCGTTTGTAATCAATGCGCTCGTATTTGTCCAACGGACTGTATTACGTTGACAGGCAAGCCAAACCCGGACCCTGATAAAAAAGTAAAGGTCATTGATACCTTCGATATTAACTTTGAAATATGCATACTATGTGATCTGTGCACGGAGGTATGTCCGACTGAAGCGATCGTAATGACGAACCATTTTGAGTTGGCATCATTCAGCCGCGATGATTTGTTTAAGGATGCGGAGTGGTTGACAAACAATAATACGCTCGTTCGTGAAGATAACAACAATATCGGAGCGCCGGGCAAAGGAGGCGCCAAATAATTGTTCAATATCGATTTTACGGGCGAGTTTGTCGCGTTCTTCGTATTCTCGGCGATTATAATAGGCGGAGCGGTACTGATGATCAGCCTAGAGAAGGTTGTCCACATGGTTATTTCGATGGCAGCTGTTTTTCTAGGGCTCGCAGGGATGTTTATCCTGCTTGAAGCGGAATTCGTAGCTTTCGTACAGGTACTAATTTACGCGGGCGCTGTCTCTATTTTAATGATATTTGGCATTATGATGACGCAGCATCAGCAGGGTGAACGAGAGAAGACTAAGCCGCTGCATGAAACGCTTGCTGCAATTGGGGCAGTGAGCCTGTTCGGCGTTCTGTTCTATGCCATCCGCACGACCAGTTTTCCTGAGCCTGTTCCCTTTGAACCGGGAGCGGATAATACAATGGCGATTGGCGAGCTGCTGTATACCGGATATGTCATTCCGTTCGAGCTGCTGTCTATACTGCTGACGGTCGCTTTTATCGGTGCGATCGTGCTTGCTAAGAAGGAGGCTGAATAAAAAAAATGCTTCCATCCTACTTAACAATGGCTGCTATTTTATTTTGCATTGGACTCTACGGCGCACTAGTAAAGCGTAACGCGATTATCGTCCTGTTGTCGATAGAGCTTATGCTCGGTGCGGTCAATTTGAATTTGATTGCCTTCTCGAAATATGGTGTTGTCCCCTCGTTGACTGGACAAATTTTCTCTTTGTTTACCATTACGGTTGCCGCAGCTGAGGCAGCAGTCGGAGTAGCTATATTGATTGCGTTATTCCGGTTGCGCGGAACGGTTAATGTCGATGATTTTGATGAAATGAGGAGGTAACGCTGTAAATGGAAAAGTACTCTCAAGCGGCTTGGTTAATCCCGCTGTTCCCGCTCGCAGCGTTCCTCATATTACTTGCGATCGGTCGCAGCTACCGAAGAGCTGGAGTAATAATAGGCTCTCTTGGCTCATTAGCTGCTCTTGTACTATCGTTGCTCCTATTTATTGATCGACTTGGCGTTAATTCCGTCGATTATAATTATGCCTTTAATTGGATTGTCATCGGAGACTATACTCTGCGTATTGGGTTTGAAATCACCCCGCTTACCTCTCTGATGCTGGTAATTGTAACGATAGTCAGCTTCCTTGTAAACGTGTATTCTGCCGGTTATATGAAGAAGGATGAACGTATTACGGTTTTCTACGGATATGTAGCACTATTCACTTTTTCCATGTTGGGACTCGTGCTTTCTGACAACTTATTATCTCTCTATATCTTTTGGGAGTTAGTCGGTGTGTGCTCGTTTCTGCTAATCGGGTTTTGGTATACGCTGCCGAAAGCACGAGCTGCGGCCAAAAAAGCGTTTATCGTAACGCGAATCGGCGATGCCGGTTTATTGCTAGGTATTATGCTGCTGTTCTGGTATATGCCAGATCACGCGCTCGATTTTACAACGATTCAAAGTGTGTTCGATGGGCAGTCCGGTGCGATTACGACAGGTATTACAACGTTGATCGCCTTGCTCATTTTCCTTGGTGCTGTGGGCAAATCGGGACAATTTCCGCTGCATGTCTGGCTGCCTGACGCGATGGAGGGACCTACACCGATCAGTGCGCTTATTCACGCGGCTACGATGGTAGCGGCAGGGGTATTTCTCATTGCTCGGACATTTGATATTTTTCAAGATTCGGCAGCAGCTATGGAAACCGTCGCCTATGTGGGCGGATTTACAGCCATATTTGGAGCCACTATAGCATTAGCTCAAAGTGATTTAAAACGTATTTTGGCCTATTCAACGGTCAGCCAGTTAGGCTATATGATGATGGCGCTTGGGCTTGGTTCATTGACGGGTGGTATATTTCACCTGTTCACCCATGCGTTCTTTAAAGCGCTGCTTTTTCTAGCCGCAGGCAGCATTATTCACGCGGTACATACACAAAACATTAATGAAATGGGTGGATTGAGCTCTAAGATGCGCGTAACCACATGGACCTTTGCTATTGGCGCATTGGCGTTATCCGGTATTCCTCCGTTTTCGGGCTTCTGGTCGAAGGATGTCATACTTACGGCTGCGCTTGAGACGAACCCGTTATTGTTCGTTGTTGGGCTCGCAGCGGCGTTCTGTACAGCTCTTTATATGTCGCGACTCTTTATTCTCGTGTTCATGGGCAAGACGCAGGCTGCAACGGGAAATGCTAAGGAATCACCAGCAGTAATGACTATACCGCTGATCGTGCTTGCGGTACTAGCTGCTGTTGCCGGATTTATTGAGACACCTTGGAATGGCTGGTTCGGATCATGGTTGACAGGAGAGCAGCAGACAGCGCATAGCAACGGGGTTGTCATAATCACCTCGATTGTGGTTGGCTTGCTCGGTATCTATGTAGGCTGGCGAGTATATGGCAAGGAAATCGTTATGAGTAACCGTGAGGGTGGACAAACGCATTGGCTGGTTAGGCTGCTGGAACGCGGTTATTACGTGGATGAAATATACAATGTCGTTGTTGTAAAACCATTAAAGTCTCTCGGGTCGGTACTCCTTTTAATAGATGAGTATGTTATCGGAGGCATCGTTCGTTTTACTGGTGCAGCAGCTAACTCGGCGGGGAAATTAAGCACACGTTTACAAAATGGTCAGGTACAAACGTATAGTGTGACAGCTATTATTGGGTTAGTTATTATCATACTTGCAATAGCCTTTAGGAGGTTCTTATTATGAGCATCCTGAGTGATATTCCTATTTTATCATTTATATTGTTATCGCCTTTGCTGGGACTGATCGTTGTGCTGCTTCTTCCCAAGCATCGGAGCAACTGGATGAAGACCACGGTTATTATAACCACACTCATCCCACTGGCATTGTCTTTATGGTTATTCGTAGACTACGACAAGCATCAAAGTGGATCGGTATACGATGAGACGCTGAACTGGGCACAGATACCTTTGAACAAGGATTTTCAAAATGGTGTGTCTGAATTTATATTTTCATTGCAATACTCCCTGGGTGTAGATGGTTTATCGCTTCCACTCTTGCTCTTGACTGCGGTTGTCACTGCGATGGCTGCACTGGCCGCCGTACATGTGAAGAAACGTTGGAAATCTTTTTATGTATGGTTTCTATTGCTGGAGACTGGCATGCTAGGTGTGTTTCTCGCCCGTGACTTATTTTTATTTTTTGTTTTCTTCGAAATGACATTGATTGCGATGTATTTCTTAATTGGCATATGGGGTTACTTTAACCGCGAGCGTGCCGCCAATCAGTTTCTAATCTACAACGGAATTGGATCAGCCATTATGCTTGTCGCTTTTGTGCTGCTTGTGAATACGGCAGGGTTTCGTATCGAACAGACACTGGATCAAGCGCAGCTTATTTATAGTGGCAGCTATACGGATATTGCACGGAATATGACGGACCCTAATGCTTGGGTGAACATGATTCCAGAGCAGCTTGGCATGATGAATCCCTTTCATATGACCGATACGATGCAGTGGGTCTTATTCATTATGCTGCTCGTTGCCTTTGGTATTAAGCTGCCCATTTTTCCGTTCCATACGTGGATGCTCAAGGTTCATACGGAGGCTCCGCCCTCTATCGTCATGATACATTCAGGCGTGCTGCTCAAAATGGGAGCTTACGGGCTGCTGCGATTTGGGTTTATGCTATTCCCAGAGCAAGCGCGAGAGTGGGCGGTTGTGCTCGCCACGCTTGGTGTGATTAATATTTTGTATGGTGCAGTGCTTGCCTTTAGGCAGCAGGAGTTCAAGCTTGTACTAGCTTATTCGTCCATTAGTCATATGGGAATCGTGCTGGTCGGATTAGCAGCTTTCAATGAAATTGGATTGCAAGGCGCGGTTTTCCAGCTAGTATCACATGGACTTATATCTGCTCTTTTATTTTTGGTGGTTGGCAGTATTTACGAAAGGACTGGTACGACAGAGCTGTCTGAGTTAGGTGGCTTGGCGCGTTCCATGCCGTTTATGAGCGGTATTTTGCTCACCGCGGGCTTGGCTTCGCTTGGTTTGCCTGGATTGTCCGGTTTTGTAGGTGAGTTTCTGTCGCTGCTTGGTCTATTTGAATCGATGAGATGGATGACTGTGGCAGCTGTTCTTGGTGTTATTTTGACGGCGGTTTATGTGCTGCGAAGTGTGCTCAAAATAACGTTCGGTCCGCAGTCGGAAAAGTTTACCGCACTTAAGGATGCACGTCTTATTGAAGCAGTGCCTATGATTATACTGCTTGCGTTCATTATACTACTAGGCTGTTATCCATCCATACTGACGGATACGGTACAATTTAGTATCGGCGCTCTGTTCGATCCATTACTTGCAACAAGGGCGGGGGGATAAACCATGCATGAAGGAGTTTCTTTTGTACCAATGACATGGACGGATATGCTTTATCTGGCCCCTGAGTTCTCGCTTGCTGTAGTGTTTTTGCTTCTTGTAGTACTTGATTTGCTGCTTCCAAATCGGTTAAACAGATTGTTTATTGGCTGGTCGGCATTAGCGGGTCTGATGATCGCGATGGGGCTGGTCATTTGGCGGATGCTGGATATGAATGAAGCGGGTGCGGCCGCAGAAGTGATCCAGCTGCTTGGAAATAGTTATCGAATCGATGATTTTGGCAGCGTGCTGAAAATTGTATTTTTGACAGGGACGGCGCTTGTCGTATTAATGGGGTTAGGTTCAGCAAGGGATGACCATGCCATTACAGACAGAGCAGAATATTTCTATTTACTTCTGCCGGCGGTCATTGGGGCGATGATCATGTCCTCCTCAGGCAATTTGATTACCTTGTATATTGGGCTGGAACTGCTGAGTATCACTAGCTATGTGCTTGTCGGGATGAGGCGAAAATCGTCTCAGTCCGCGGAAGCGGCATTTAAATATTTGGTGACGGGGGGGATCTCCTCGGCGCTCGTGCTTTTCGGAATGTCCTATTTATACGGTGTAACCGGAGCAGTCGATCTTGCTGAAATTGCACTTGCTTTGCCAGGGGCATTGGTTGATTTTAAAGCACTTGTCTATGTTGGCTTCTTCTTTATGTTGGCGGGGTTTGGCATCAAAATTGCAGCAGCACCATTTCACGCTTGGGCACCAGACGTTTACCAAGGTGCACCATCACCGGTATCGGCATTTTTGGCAGTTATTTCTAAAGGGGCTGCGTTAGCTGTATTATTTAGATTGATGTACAGTATGGCGTTGTTTTCTACCACGAATGAGGATTCAAGCGTATCGGATGATCTGTTTTTCACGCTGCTCGTGCTGGCAGCCACGGCGATGCTAGTAGGTACAACCGCTGCTTTGGTACAAAAAAATATGAAGCGTCTGCTCGCTTTATCAGGTGTAGCAAACGCAGGTTACTTGCTCGTACCGATTGGTATTTCGATCACAGCTGTTCATAGCAACAATTTTTCTGAATTTGTTTATTATTTGATCGCCTACTTATTTATGACAATAGGAGCGTTTGCCGTCCTTACAGTAGTTAGCCGAGCTGCGGGTCATGACGAGCTGAAGGGCTTCGCGGGCATGTATTACCGTGCACCATGGACGGCTGCGGCTATGGTCGTTTTCGTCTTATCGTTGGCGGGCTTACCGGTGTCGGGCGGATTTTTCGGGAAGCTATTCATCCTGCTCGGTGCAGCTAGCGCAAAGGCTTATTGGCTCGTCGCTATCATCGTGCTTAGCAGTGTCATTTCCTATTATTTTTACTTCGGCATCGTACGTCAAATGTTCATGAGGAGCGGCGGCGTTGAAGTTGATATTCGCGTCACCGGCCCAACTGCCGCAGTAATTTGGATTTGCGTCACAGCTACCATCGCTTTAGGCTTATTCCCAGGACCCATTGTGCAATGGATCAACACCGTCATTTCATTCCAAATTGATTTGATGCTGTTACCTAGTGGGTAGTGAGTAAGTTGTGACTTGTAGTCCCCCTTTTTAGGATTGATAGTGAATAGAAGCTCAGACGCCATACATTTCAGATTTATGGCGAATGTGTTTCAATTCACTATTTTTTGTTTAAGGAGACAAATAAGCTAGAGAGATTGTAGGACTTTCGAACCTTTGTCTATAACGGACAAGGGAAAGAAGGGAGAAGAGGAGAACTAGTAATATCAGTTAAATAACACTTGTAATAACAGCTAGGAAGCTTTGCAATTACCATTAGAGAATGTTACAGAATAGTGTGATTGTGTATAAAAAAAGTTAAAGAACTCGTAAAATAGAAGCTAGTTAGTATGTTAAATAGAAGTTAAAGAACGTATGAGAATGAATGAAATAGCAGCAATATTAACGTGAGCAGAAGTAAGAGGAAAGTATGAGTGCATGTGTGATCACAGTTAGATAGTAGTTTTAAAAGAAGCAAGTGGACAGTTGAGAAACTCGTATGTTGACAGCTAGAGAATACTTTAATTAGAGATAAGAGATATTTATCACAAATAGAGTCTCTCATGTCCGTTAGTGGTACCATTGAAGAAATAATTGAAGAAGTACATAGAAGACATTATATAGCTAAAAGATAGCTAAAAAATAATTGAAACGACCAATACGATTAAAAAAGGCAGAGTATGATGACAAACCAAAAGCAATTACTCTATGCAAACGATTTGGAGCATAAGCCTGAAAATGATGCATCACCTACATTGGATGCAGAATGGGCACCATATGAGCGTCGCTGCATGTCCGAGCAGCGGCTTCATTCCAAGCCGGCTCCGCCATCGGCTTGGATCAAAAGATTACCGCGCTTGGCTGCGCCAACAAGCGCGTCAGCAATAGCGCCTGCGGCGCGCAAGCTCCTACGTCGCGCGCTGCTGGCGCTATTGATCGCGAGCGTCGCCCTCGGGGGCACAGCCCCCGCAGGGCTCGCTCGCACAGCAGCGGCGCCTATGGCGCCTGCGGCCGCGTTAGCGGGGGCCGCTAACGCCATAGGCGCCGCTGAGGAGCAGCCGCAAAGCTGGCTGCTCAAATGGCGTGATCCCGCGGATGCGCATGAGCTGCGCGGGACTGAAGTGCTCCGCCGCCAGAATGAGGCGGCGGTAGAGGTTATACGTCCCGCAGATGAGGATGCGGACGTACAGGCTTGGCTGCTCCGGCTGCGAAGCTTGCCGGGGGTTGAATATGTGCACCCGAATTACGGGGTGCACATATTAGCATTGCCTACCGAGACACCTACATCCGCATCTGATGCGGAAGCAACCGATCCCGAAGCATCTCCTGCGAAGGGTGCGCAACTCGAGCAACTGGCAACCACGTCGACACCCAATGATCCTCAGCTGTCTAAGCAGTCCTACCTGAAGCAAATTGGAGCGCCAAAAGCCTGGGAAACCGTCCGAGAACAAACGGCTTTAACCATAGCAATCATTGATACAGGAGTTGATCTTGATCATCCTGATCTCAAAGCGAACCTTGTGCCGGGTGCTAATTTGGTTGACCCAAATAAATCGCCAGACGATGATAACGGCCACGGTACTAGCGTTGCTGGTGTAATAGCTGCAGTTGGGAACAATGGAGCGGGTATTTCCGGCATCCTTTGGAAAGCTAAAATCATGCCAATCAAAGCACTCGACAGTCGAGGTGATGGAACTGAGCAGGAGCTTGGCGAAGCGATTTTGTATGCGGTTCGCAAAGGTGCCAGCATAGTAGTCTTATCTGTAGGTCTGCATCGTTACTCCCCGTATATGCTCGATATTGTTCAGTATGCGGAAAGTAAAGGCGTACTGCTCGTTGCAGCAGCAGGTAACGAGGGCATGCTGCAAGGAGCGAAGGCGGCAGTCAAATATCCAGCGGCATACCCGACCGTACTTGCAGTTGGTGGGGTTAAATCCAATAACACGGTGGACCCTCGTTCCAATCCGGGTACAGAGCTAGACCTTGTAGCACCTTGGAATGTATACACGACAGCTATTGGCGGTTTGTATCAAAAGGAAGAAGGAACCTCCTTGGCAGCACCCCAAGTTGCCGCGGCGGCAGCGTTAGTCTGGGCACGCAATAAAAATATGAAGCCGAATCAAATCCGTGAGCTTCTTCGTCAAACCGCTAAGGATATTGGCCCAACTGGCATCGATAGCACATCAGGGTATGGCGTTATTCAGCTTGATCAGGCGGTTCGTGCATCGTTAAAGTCAGATGGATTCGAGCCTAATAATAAAAGTACAGAAGCCAAAAGATTTCAGTTAGGCACACATATTTCTGCTGTTCTTCAAAGGACATCGGATCAAGATTGGTACAAAATAGATACGTCTAATGACGGAACACTAACGATCTACTATGAAGGGGTAGTGGGTGATGGAAATGCAGTCCCTCCCATGAGAATGTCCCAATATACGAATGGCAAGCTGATTAGTAAAATAGATACGAAGCTCAGCAGTCGATCCATTGATTTTAATGTCACCAAAGGACAGCACCTTATACAACTAGAACTTATTAACAAAAGTGTTGAAGTGAATTTACCTTACATGCTTACATCTTCATTTACAATCAAACAAGATGAATATGAGAGAAACGATAAAATTTCCGAAGCCTTTACGGTGCAGCCGCGTTCCCAGACGATTGCTGGAAATTTTCATCAAACTGCTGATCGTGATTGGTTTAGTGTAACTTTTACACAAAATGGGAAGCTAAACTTGGCACTAAGTACCGATAGCGCTCGTATAGATCCTTGTCTTGCTATTCAAAAGACGGGGCAACAACTTCAGCTCTATGACGAAGAGGGTGAAGGAGAGAATGAGCAATCTCCAGTCATAACTGTGACACCTGGCAAATATTATATTCGTGTTCACAATGCAATTTCATCCGAAGCCAGCCCAACTATCGGCACCTATAAGCTTTTGATGGAGTATACGCCCAAATATGATGATCCGAATGAACCAAACAACAAAGCTTCATCGGCATTTATGGCAAAAGCAGGAACTGAATATATTGGTGTCATAGCAGACGATACAGACATAGATTGGTTTCAGTACCGGATTTCAAGCGCGAGTATCGTAAGCATGTCAGTAAGCGGTGTACCAACAAATAATGATTTCAAACTTGAGATGTATGACAAACGTCTGCAGCTATATACCAAAACTAACTCAGGAACGACAGGTAAGCTTCAGACAGTTGAAAAACTTTTGGAGCCGGGCTTGTATTATATAAAACTGATAGCAGATAAACCTTTTGACAAACAATATTACCGATTTAAAATACATGCTGAGGAGATTGTAGCTGGTTTTCGAGATATTAATAATCACTGGGCTGTGAGCGAAATTATTGACTTAACAAATCGCGGAATTGTAAATGGCATTGGCAGCAGTCGATTTGAGCCAGCGCGAGCCATTACACGTGCTGAAGCGGTAGCGATGGTTGTAAAAGCGTATAAGCCGATTCAGCAAAATATACCCCTGTCCAAACCATTCAAAGATGTACCTGCAAAGCACTGGGCATATGATGCAGTCATTAAGGCTACTCAGCAAGGGTGGATTAAAGGATTCCACGATGGTACATTTAAACCTGATCAATTCATTACACGGGAAGAGATGGCATTCATTATCGGCCTTGCCGACGGCGTGAAACCACGGTTACCTTTGGTTGATCCATTTACTGATGTATCCAAAACAGAATGGTCTGCACCCATGTTGAACGCTTTGAAATTGAACAAAAAAATTAAAGGCGTAGAAAACAACAGCTACAGACCAAACTCAAAAGCAAGCCGCGCCGATTTTACGGTATTGCTGCATAGAGTCTTTCTTCAATAATTTGTTACAATAGCAAGGCTATTAGTCACATTTAATCGTGTAAAATAGAGGTGGATTCATGGACGTAGATACTGAGCTGTATAACAATGTTCAAACAACTACAGCTATCACAGGGCTATTTTCAATAGTTGTTGTATTGCTGAGCATAATTCTTGTCTGGACATTATTGCAAGTAGTGAAATGGGAAACTTTTTTTCACTTTCCTCGCAGTCCCAAGGCTCGTATGTTGCGGGTCGTTATAGCGATCGTTTTAGGAAATATGATTGCAAAGTTTATACTGGAATATTGGGGTTATACAGTCATGTTAAAAAGCTTTGTCGAATAACAAAAGCGAAACATGTCAACAATGGGTAATACGTGACGGTACTAAAATGAACTTTCCTTACGAATAGGTATATATCTAGACCAAATTTCGTCGTGGGAAGCTCTTCAAACCCCTAAAGCTGGAGTTTATTGGCGAAAAAAGGAAATAAATGAATATTATTATGATGGCAGGATATGGATTCAATTTAACACTTGTCGATTCATGTAAATGAATGATAAGATGAAGTTTAGGTGAATTGTCTGAACCTAGATTATTCACGATTAAGTAAAAGAAAATGCAATGCGCGGAGGGAACCATAAGATGACCAAAATTATCGTCCGCGGAGGCCAGCGTTTGAAGGGAACGGTCCGTGTTAGCGGAGCGAAAAATGCAGTACTACCCATTTTAGCGGCCTCATTGTTAGCGACAGAAGGAGACAGCGTCATCTGTGACGTACCCCTCCTCGATGACGTTATGACGATTCAGAAGGTGTTAGCCTCTTTAGGCGCACAATTAACTTATAACAACGAGACGATGCGAATTTCCGCATCAAATATTACATCGTTCGAAGCTCCTTATGAGCTAATTCGTAAGATGAGAGCATCCTTTCTAGTCATGGGACCGCTTCTGGCACGTATAGGTAAGGTTAGAATTTCTTTGCCTGGTGGATGTGCCATTGGTACACGTCCGATTGACCAGCATTTGAAAGGCTTTGAAGCCATGGGTGCAGAAATCACACTTGGTCATGGGTTTATTGAAGCCAGCACAAAAGAAGGACTCAAAGGGGCTAAAATTTACCTCGATGTAGCAAGTGTTGGCGCCACGGAAAATATTATGATGGCAGCTGCTTTAGCAGATGGGACGACTACGATTGAAAATGCAGCCAAAGAACCGGAAATTGTTGATTTGGCTAATTATATCAATGCTATGGGTGGTAAGGTTCGAGGCGCAGGTACTGGCTTGATCCGTATTGAAGGTGTTGAACGCATGTTCGGCGCAGCTCATAATGTCATTCCTGACCGCGTTGAAGCGGGCACCTACATGATTGCAGCTGCAATTACAGGCGGAGATGTGTTCGTCGAGGGTGCAATTGCGGACCACTTGACTCCAGTTATCTCAAAGCTGCAGGAGATGGGCGTAGAAATTACAGAGAGTGATAACGGTATTCGTGTTCGTTCCAATGGTGTTTTGAAATCAGTAGATGTCAAAACATTGCCGCATCCTGGTTTTCCAACAGATATGCAATCGCAAATGATGGCACTCTTGCTCGTATCTGAGGGAACAAGTGTCATTACAGAAACAGTTTTTGAAAATCGCTTCATGCATGTTGAAGAGTTTCAAAAAATGAATGCTCATATCAAGGTTGATGGACGTACAGCAATTGTAAGCGGCGGATATCCGTTAGCAGGTGCGAAAGTATGTGCAACTGACCTACGTGCAGGCGCCGCGCTCCTTTGTGCAGCACTGCGAGCTGAGGGCGAAACCGAATTAACCGGACTTCATCACGTTGACCGTGGTTACATTGATATTACAGGTAAGCTTGCCATGCTTGGTGCCAACATCTACCGAGTTGGTGCAGAAAACACAGAAGCAGCAGCTGCTGTCTATACAACGCCAGTAAGTAAATCGGCAGTTGTAGTACCCATCTCTTCATCAAATGGAAATGACGGGGAAGTAGCAGCATCATACAAACGTGAAAAAGAAGTCGTGCTCAAAGTTCAGCCCACCTGGGCTTAATCACCAAATCAAGCGCCCGCATTGCTTCATAACAAATGTACGTTCGCTATGAACGTCATGCTATGAACGTCATGGAATGTATGAATGACATGAATGCATGATTGTTATGAACTGCATGAACGATATGCTTGAACGATGTACATGAACGTATGAACTACATGATCGCTAATCTATGAATCAAGTTAGTGAGGAAAATCTCACTCGCCATGAGGCTCCAGTCTCACGGGGAATGAGATTGATCTCACTATTTTTTTTGCCGAAATAATCAACCCAACCCAACCCAACCCAACCCAACCCAACCCAACCCAACCCAACCCAACCCAACCCAACCCAACCCAACCCAACCCAACCCAACCCAACCCAACCCAACCCAACCCAACCCAACCCTTACTTCCCCCCCCCCACCGGTTAGTAACTCAAACTCTTCTTTCTTAGACATTTTTGAATTTTACTTATTTTCACTGAAATATATTTCTCACCGATTTGCCTTTTTCATTGAATTGTTGAACATAATGCTTATCTTCGTCTTTGCTTCACTATCCCATCAGCTCAGGAAACGGAAAAAACGTGAGAAACACATTAGATGTTCAAATAGCGCAGTAAATTGTTTTCATATCGTTCATGCAGCTCATAACAATCAAGCATTCATAGAGTTCTTAGTGAAATAGTTCTTAATGAAATAGTTCTTAGTGAAATATTGTTAGGTTCTCTTTTCTAGTGAAAGGAAAATGTAAAGGAACCTATCTCGTATTGGAACTGAGAGTGAGTTTGTATGAGATTTTTCGAAGTATCGATCGATATATCGCTAGTTAGTATTTTTAATAAAGTAAGGGTATCGCATATGAATATATCTCATTATGAAAAAGACTACTATACCGCTAATCGTAAAGAGAATGGGTTATCTGCTGGTTGTTTTAATGGTGAAGTAAGAAGTGCTAGCTGAAGTAAATATTCAAATGAATTGCTATTTTGGTCATTGTAATTATTAAGACGGAAACAAAATTCATCCAAGTAATATTGCGAGTAAGTAGGACCGATCCCGTGGAACGTATTATTCATCCACTGGAATGCTGATTTTGCAATTTTAGGTAATAAAGCTTCGCTGTTGTAGGGATTGATATGTCTCCTGTTTATTTCAAGGTGAGTAAGTTTAGTAGGGTTAATATGCAAGGTTGAAAATTCCCGTTCTGCTATTTTGGATAGTCTATAGCGGGGTTCTTGTTCACTTTTAATGAGTTTTATTTTGAAATAGGAAGAGTCAGCAGGTACGATGGTACGCGCAATAATAACAGCACGCTCGCGTAGTAGGCGATCAAGGGTTGGTAGTGGTTGTTTCATATATATTTCTAGCTTAGCTTCCACATTCCCAGCAAGAAGAACACTGCGATCGCTATCGGATATGACTCGACGGATTTGGGTGAGCATAGTCCATGCGGTTTTATAGGAGACACAGATTAGTTCGGCTAGTTTAACGGCATTGATGCTGGTCTCGCAAGTAGAGATGATATACATGGTTAGGAGCCATTTTCGCAGAGGAGTCCGACTTTTATGCATAATAGTTCCTGCTGTCAATGAGGTTTGATGCCTGCAATTGCGACATTCGTATAGTGGGAGTCTCCTAGTAGTAATGGTATAAGAAAGAGTGTGAGAGCACTCTAAACAGACGAACCCGGCGGGCCATTTAAGTTTGTACATGAGCGAAATGCATTCTATGTTATTTGAGTAAAGTTGATTGAAACGTAAAATGCTGCTCAACATACTGTAGGCCTCCTAAATACACGGAATAGAACATGTGTTCTTATTTATATCTTAGCAAGTAATGGAGCGGAAATCAACCTTTTTCAGGAAAAAATATGCTATGTTCAGAGGCTTTTGAAGTTTTATTTGAAGTTTTGAAGCTTTGAAGTAAATTCTAAGGTATAAATCATAAATTTCATTGTTGATTTATTGTTCCTGAGCAGATGGGATAGTGGAGCAAAAGAGGCAGAACCCTAGATAGAACGAGGGGATATGGTAGGTTGGTGGTCATTAGCGGGGATGTATTCAAACGTATCAAAATCAAAATATTAGAAGTATCAGATGTATTTGGTGTACTTTGAAATTTAGTTAGTTTAGTACCTGGAAATTGAGCTGAGATACACTCGTAGGGTAATGAACCAAGGAGGAGAGAGCGAACAAGCTTGTTCATGTGCTACTGAAGGCAGCTATATGCTCGATGGCATCGAGGTTAAAGGACGAAGTGACAATAAGCTTGCTGAAATACGCAATCGAAAAATTGGATTTATTTTTCAAGGATTTCACTTACTACCTAGACTTACTGCATTTGAAAATGTTAAGCTGCCTCTGATTTATAGCGGTCTAACTACTAAGGAGAGGAAAGAGCGGACGGTCAAAGCACTGGGACAGGTCGGGCTGGAGGAGAGAATGCATCATAGGCCGAACGAGCTTTCCGGAGGTCAGCAGCAGAGGGTGGCAATTGCTCGTGCGCTGGCGACGCATCCGCCTATTTTGCTGGCGGATGAACCTACTGGTGCACTCGATACGAAAACAGGTCAAGAGGTGCTGGGGCTAATAGAAAAGTTGAACCAAGAGGGTCATACGGTTGTTCTTATTACACATGATATGGACGTTGCGAAACGCGCTTCACGCACAGTAATAATGAGGGATGGTGTTCTTAGCGAGCAAGGGGGTGACGGCTATGAAGCTGACGCAAGGCTTCAAGATGGCTTTCAAAAGCGTCTCATCAAACAAACTTAGAACGGTGCTCTCTATGCTCGGCGTATTGATTGGCGTTGCCACCGTTATAGCGCTCGTTGCCATGGGTGAAGGGTCTTCGAAGCAGGTAGAGGATCAAGTGGCGTCGCTAGGAACGAATTTGCTATCTGTTACAATTACAGGACGCGGTACGGATACTACCTTGTCTAAAGAAGAGGCGATGGAATTTGCCGACATTCCGAATGTGGCAGGCGTGTCACCGGTCGTTAGCAGTTCAGCTTCAGTGAAGTTTGAGAAGGAGAGTACTACCGTTACCGTGGAGGGGATTACGTCTGATTATGAGTTTGTTAATGATTTTAGTGTTCAAACTGGACGTTACATCGCACCAGTGGATGAGCTTAACTCGCAGAAGGTGGCGCTTATAGGTGTTACTACAGCAGACGAATTATTTGGTACAGAAGATCCACTGGGTAAAATTATTTTAATTAATGGCCTACGGTTTACCGTTGTGGGGTTGTTGGAAGCGAAAGGGAACTCACTAACAGGCTCTAACGATGAGAAGGTGCTTATACCTCACTCTACTGCACAGCGTGTCTTCAAGAGTATAGGTGTAAGATCGGTTTATATTCAGGTGACGGATATGGACTTGATGGATAGAGTGATGGCGTTGCTTGAAGTTCAACTGACAGAGAAGTTCCGCGGCGATACGAATAGTTATCGCGTATTTAATCAAGCGGATGCGATGGAGACTCTTAATTCGGTTAATGAGACGATGAATACGATGTTAGTTGGCGTTGCTGCGATTTCATTGGTTGTTGGGGGTATTGGCATTATGAATATTATGCTGGTATCTGTAACAGAACGTACTAGGGAGATTGGCATTCGAAAGTCGCTTGGTGCGAAGCGTCGAGACATACTATTACAATTTCTTGTTGAGGCTATTACTATTAGTGGTTTTGGCGGAATATTAGGTATATTGCTCGGCTATGCCTCCTCCATTGTAATTGGGAGAGTAATGGATACACAAGCATCTGTATCTACGGATATGATTCTGGCAGCATTCCTTTTTTCAGTTGCTGTTGGTGTTGTATTTGGTATATTCCCAGCTAATAAAGCGGCAAGGCTTAAGCCGGTAGATGCTCTACGACATGATTAATGATGATATTGATATAGCCTATCAAGTTCTAGCCTAGTATTATCCCTCATAGAATAAACCATTAAGGCCGGATTAAGAGAGGCGAGACTAGCTCTTCTGATAGGTGCTTACAGCCGTCCGGCCAGGATGGGAAGGGGTAAGCATGAGGCGAAGGATAGATAGATTGGCAGGACGGCTTCGACATTATTTATATGGGACAAGTCGTTGGTGGTCCTTATTCGGTATAGGCATATTGTTAGGTGCGACAATTGTGTTTACCAAATTAACTTTAATGGAGATCGCTTCTAACCAAGAGGGAGTACAACAGGCTGCTGCAGGGTTGGTTATAGGTGCAGATGCGTTGGTCACCGGCAAAGAAGGCAATACTGCTGTGCGAAGTAATGAAAGAGTAGAACAAACAGGTATCGACAAAGTGCGAACACCAGCCCTGCCTCAAAAGCCGAATAAACAGACGGGTTCATCGATAAAAAATGGAACTATAGAAGAAAGTGATGCACTAGATGAACAACTTGTCCGTGTTTATCTGACAAAGGATAAGCGAATCGAAACGGTCCCCCTTGAAGTTTATGTGCAGGGAGTACTAGCAGGTGAAATGCCGATAGAGTTTGAGCTAGAAGCTTTAAAGGCGCAAGCCATAGCAGCACGTACGTATATTGTTCGTAGAATTGCATTGAAGGATGCAACCGGTATTGCTGCTGAACAGGGAGACGTTACGGATACGATCGAGCATCAGGTATATATACCCATTGTTAAGCTAGATCGGAAGTGGTCGGGAGAGGCGAAGAAAGTGAATTTGGCTAAGCTGAAGCGGGCTGTAGCGGAAACGAAGGGTTTAATTATTACGTATGAGAATGAGCCGATACAAGCTTCTTTTTTTTCCACAAGTAATGGCTATACGGAAAATTCGGAAGATTACTGGGAACACAAGCTTCCATATTTACGAAGTGTGACAAGTCCATGGGATGCGGAAATTTCGCCTCGGTACAAAGAAACGATAGAGCTGACGAAGCAAGAATTTTATAGTAAGATGGGTTTTTCAGGGAACCATGCAACTGCGAAGCCTGCTATTAAAGTGATCGATAGAACAGAAGGAAAACGGATTAAGAGTATTAAAATTAATGGGAAAAGCTTCAGTGGACGTGAAGTGCGCGAGCGACTTAATCTCGCATCCTCACAGTTCACATGGAAGATAAAGAAGAATGATATTATCATTACTACATATGGCTTTGGACATGGCGTAGGTATGAGTCAATGGGGAGCAAACGGAATGGCGCAGGAAGGGAATAAGGCAGAAGATATTGTGCGTTACTACTATTCCGGTACAAAGGTAGAGAAAGCTTCGAAGATACTAAATGAAAAAAACTCTTAAAAAATACTATTCACCTCACGTATAAACCTAGCAGATCTGGTAACAATGGCTAGTGAGGTGATAGAAGATGAATGAACAAAACCAAAACAAACCGAAACAAAAGCCAGATGAAACTCCCAAAAACATTCTGGGAGAAACGTCTGCCGCCAAATCTAGCAGTGGATGGAAGAACCTCATTTCAAAGAGATGGGTTTCACCAGCGATCTTCATGGCAGCGGCAGCAATTATCGTAACCTTAATGTGGATCTATCAGGGAGCGGATCAATCGAGTCCAACAACAGCCAAGACCGATCCAACTGAAGTTTCACAAAAGGAAAATGTGAAGACACCAGGGAAGAAAGGCGAGTCCAAAGAGACAGTCGCAGGAGCAGAGCAAATGAAATGGCCAGTACTTGATGAAACTGCTCTGAAGATACAACTACCTTTCTATGACGCAACAGCAAGTGAAGCTGAACGCGAAGCAGCTTTGGTACAAGTGGGCAACACATTCTCAGGGCATATGGGTCTGGACTTTGTTGAGCCGAGCGGTAAGACATTTGATGTATTGGCGGCGTTGTCTGGAACGGTAACTCATTTGGAAAAGCACGCAACGAATGGCAACGTTATTGAAATTACGGCTGATGACGGTCTAGTGACTGTGTACCAAAGCGTAACGGACATTAAAGTTGCTAAAGGCGATGAAGTGCAACAAGGTACCATTATCGCACAAGCTGGTCGAAATGATCTCGAGCGCGATCTTGGCATCCACCTTCATTACGAAACACGCGAAAAAGGCAAGGCAGTAAATCCAAGCTCTTTGATTACGGAGTAGGATCGTACACACATATCCATTTAGAAAAATAGTTCTTTAGACTCTCAGGCAGGGGACATTCCCCTGCCTGTTTTATGTTTTTATGAAAAATAATTAACAATAAGGCTTGTCATGCTTGGACATAAAGAATATATACCCACTCCACTCATATAATGTACCAAACTATCTCGAGTAGGGAGGCGGGAACGTGCACGATTACATCAAAGAGCGAACCATTAAAATAGGCCGCTGCATCGTTGAAACGAAGCATACGGTGCGAACGATCGCCAAAGAGTTCGGTGTTTCCAAAAGCACGGTGCATAAGGACTTAACAGAGCGTCTGCCTGAAATTAATCCCGATCTAGCTGATCAAGTTAAGCACATTCTAGAGTATCACAAATCGATTAGGCATCTGAGAGGGGGGGAAGCAACCAAGATAAAATATAAGAAAACGAGTACGAAGAAGCGGGAAGTACAGGCGGCAGGTAAAATTTGAAGTTTTTTAACGGATTATAGAGGAATTTTGTCTTTTTTGGCGAATAATGAACGTTATCGGTTTCTATGTCAAGGGAACCAGTGGTACGTTGTGCAAACATTATTCGTTGGGGGACTTAAGCCTTATGCTAAGCAAGGATATTGGGATAGATCTTGGTACAGCCAATGTGTCCATTCATGTGAAGGGAAGAGGGGTAGTACTCGATGAGCCTTCTGTCGTAGCTATTGAAAGCGATACGAAGCGAGTGCTGGCCGTTGGCGAGGAAGCACATAGAATGGTAGGGCGTACGCCTGGAAACATAATTGCGATTCGACCTTTGCGGGATGGCGTTATTGCTGATTTCGATATAACGGAAATTATGCTTAAGGCATTCATTGATCGCGTTGACGGACGGAAATGGTTTAGCCGTCCTCGTATTTTGATATGTGCTCCAACAAACATTACTTCAGTTGAACAGAAGGCAATTCGTGAAGCAGCTGAGCGAAGTGGCGCAAAGGAAGTTTTTCTAGAGGATGAGCCGAAAGCTGCCGCTATAGGGGCTGGAATGGATATTTTCCAGCCCAGCGGCAATATGGTCGTTGATATTGGCGGGGGTACAACGGATGTGGCCGTTCTTTCGATGGGCGACGTTGTAACCGCGTCTTCTATTAAGGTTGCAGGTGATAAGTTTGACGATGCCATTATGAAGTTTATCAAAAATAAATACAAGCTTCTGATTGGTGAGAGAACAAGCGAGGATATTAAAATTAAGATAGGCTCCGTCTATGATATGGGGCATAAGGAAGAAATGGATATTCGCGGACGGGATATGGTATCGGGGCTTCCGCTTACGATTACAGTGCGTTCCGGAGAGATTCGCGAGGCGCTTTGGGATCCAATTATGGCAATCGTAACTGCAGCTAAAGCTGTGCTTGAGCAAACACCTCCAGAGTTATCTGCGGACATTATTGATCGCGGTGTTATTTTGACAGGTGGAGGCGCACTATTAGGGGGACTTGATGCTCTATTAGCTAAGGAACTTAAAGTGCCTGTGTTAATAGCTGAAAATCCAATGCACTGTGTCGTAAAAGGTACAGGCATCTTGCTTGATAACTTGGACAAGCTCGGGAAGAAGTAAGACGGCAGCGGCTGATCGCTTTAATTTGCACGGGTAGGGAGCCTTAGGGGGGCGAGCCGAGGTGTAAATGAGTCGAAGGTCGCAGAAACAAGCTATTCAGTCACCCTTGCTTATAACCGATAATATATAGAGGTAGCAAGAACGGTAGCGGCCGAGGAGGAAACAACTATGTTAAGAGGACTGTACACCGCGGCGTCGGGAATGATTTCGCAGCAGCGCAGACATGATACGGTAACGAATAATATTTCTAACATAAATACACCAGGCTATAAACAAACGAATGCAGTGACGAGGTCTTTTCCAGAAACGCTCTTGTCGTTGACGGGGGTAGAGCCTGAGCAAGCAACTACAATTGGAAAGCTTACAATGGGTGTTTTCGCAGAGGAAAGCCTTGCCATTCATTTGCAGGGTAACTTGCAGCAGACGAATAATGCATCCGATTTTGCTCTAATATCAAATATTGAAGTGCCGGGTCTTTCATTTGATGCCTCCGGCAAAAGTATAGGTCAAGAAGGCGAGATTACTTTCCAGCCCCAAGCTTTTTTTACCGTACAAGACCCAAGCGGTGAGATTCGCTATACAAGAGGCGGCGCATTTACTCTAACAGAGGATGGCTTTCTCATGTCTAGCGATGGTTCTAATGTGCTAGGCACTAATGGACAGCCCGTACAAATGCCGGTTGGCGTTGGGCTTGAGACTTTGTTATTAACCGATGATCAGCGTTTTGTAGATTCGAAAGGGAATGAAGTAGGAACACAGTTGCTCATTACCCGAGTAGAAAATCCGAATCAGCTCGTTCGCGAGGGTAATGGCAACTTTCGATTTGCGGTAGAAGGCGGAGAAGCACGTGCTATAGATCCAGGCGAACGTATAGAAGTGAGACAGGGCTACATTGAACGATCCAACGTGGACGCTGCACAAGCGGCGGTAGACCTCATGTCAGCGCTGCGTGCGTATGAGGCTAACCAGAAGGTTGTTCAATTTTATGATCAAAGCTTGAGCAAAGCTGTTAATGAAGTAGGACGAGTATAACGCTGTCAGGTTAATGTGGAGGAGGTACACCAAGGATGAACAGCTCGATGATCAATGCAATGGTATCCATGAACGGGTTGCAACAAAAGCTTGACTTGCTCGCTGACAATATAGCAAACGTAAATACAGTTGGCTATAAAAAGAAGGAAGCAACCTTCGAGGATCTTCTGAATAATATTAAAAACCAGCCTGATGTATTTAATCAGCCAGGACGATTATCTCCAATGAACTTCAATCAAGGCTGGGGCTCTAGAATGACGATGATCCAACCCAATCTAACGCAAGGTCCTTTGCAAGGTACGGACAAGGATACAGACATTGCGATTGAAGGAAACGGTTTGTTCGAGGTTGTAGTCGGTGCTGATGGCAACCGAGCCTACACGCGCAATGGGGCGTTTCAGTTGACGCTGGGCGCAAACGGTGATACGATTCTGGCAACGGAAGACGGTTATCCGGTTGTTGCTAATGTAAGAGATCCACTAACTAACCAGTTTGTGGAGGGCAACATTGTTGTGCCACAGGGCTACAGCATGCGCGTTAATCCTGATGGTACAGTACTTGGTGTATCTTCTGATCGGACCATTGAGCTTGGAAATATCAAGCTGTTGCAAGCAACACGTCCTGCCGCTTTAACGGCGGTAGCAGATAATTTGTATGTTATAGCGGACGGCATTAACCAAGGTGATGTCGTGCAAGTGATAGTGCCGGACTCGGAGAATGGTTTATCGTTGCGTCAAGGAGCATTGGAGCAATCCAATGTAAACCTAACGGACGAGATGACCGAACTTATTACTGTGCAGCGCGCCTATCAATTGGCAGCCAGAGCATTATCGTCAAGTGATACGATGATGAGTTTGGCAAATGGTTTGCGCTCTTAAAGATAGGATGATGTGAATGAGTATGGCCGATGAACGAATCATCGAACGCGAAGCAAAGGGGTTCGAGAGTCTAGCTGAAGGAGGAAGCCCCGGCAGAGGTAATCGCGGTAAAAGCGAGAAGTCTGACGGAGCTTCGGACAAGAAGCAACGGCCCACAGGTGTTAAGGTGCTGCTATGGATTTTACGCAAAAGCATCGTACCGCTCATAATGATTATTATGCTTGTTGGTGGATTATATATTGGATATGTAGTCATCGGAAAACAGCCGAGTGGTGAAGTATTCAATTGGTCGACTTGGAAGCATATGTATGACCTCGTTTTTGCAGAGTCATAAAGTGAATGCAAAAAAGCAGAACAGGATTATTATCCTGATCTGCTTTTTTATTATTTCGTTTGATGTTATTAACTTACCGTTACTCGGAAAGTAATGCTCTTGCCATTAAACGTTGCTTTAATGGAGGCGGAACCTTTACTTAGAGCTGTAATCTTGCCATCCTTAACAGTTGCTACATTAGCCCTTGACGAAGTCCAAGTCGCGGCATCCGTTACGTTAACTGGGCTTCCTGTTGTGTAATTGGCTTGCAGCGTCACATTATAGGTCGCGCCAGGACTTAGCTTCATCGATTTGCTGGACAAAACAAGTGACTTCAATTGTGGTGATACAACAATCAAAACTTCAACGGTTTTACCTTGGTAGGAGCCAGTAAGTTTCGTTGTACCTACTGCGATCGCCTTAACGGTTGAACTTTTTACAGTCGCAATTGCTGTATTATTTACGACCCAGTTCATTTTGGAACCAAGTGATACCTGTGCTCCGCTCTTGTAGTAACCCGTCACTTTGATTGATTTGGATTTGGACGGGTTAAGAGAAATTGTAGTCGGCTCGATCTCAAATCTTACGATTTCTTCTTCGATTTTGATTTTAACAGAGACGGTTTTGTTTAAATAAGTAGCCGTTAGCGTTAAGCTGGATGGCTCTATGCCTTTCATCGTCTTCGTCTTAATTACGATGTTATCAGATGAAGCTTTCCATTTTACTCTGCTTGATACATCTTCTTCTTCGCCGTCTTCATTGATGACGTTAACTTGTGGTAGATCAACTTCTTTTCCAAGAATAATACTCATATCTTTTACTTCAGCAATTAACTTTAAAGGCTTGATGTGAACGATAAGTTTAGTGTCTACTTCTATGTTGTGAATCTTTGCTGTAAGAACAGATTCACCGATTTTATTTGCCGTCCATTTTTCATCTTTTATGCTGACAACTTTCTCGTCTTCAGAAGACCATTGTACTAGCTTCGATACATCGACCTTCGAGCCATCGAAGGTTGTTCCAGTAACAACCGGAAATTGACCGCTCTCTTCAGCAAAGGCATCGATAGTTTCCTCTTCTATGCTAAGCTTGAAAATGCTTGGGTAAACCGTTACATCAATGCTGCGGCTAACTCCTTTATGTGTCGCTGTTATTCTAGTTGTGCCGACTCCTTTAGGCGTTACGAGTCCTTCGGATACGGTTGCTACTACGACATTAGAAGATGTCCATACTGCTTCTTTAGTAATAGGACTCGGGAAGCTGGAATTGTTGAGCGCTTCAGCAGTAATTTGTAATGCTGGGTCTTGCAATAAGAAGTGATATTCTTTCTCTATGGATAACCTGATCGATTGATACGGCGTTCTTACGACAATGTTTATTGAAGTAGATACACCTTTGTGTGAAACAGTGATGGTCGTTTGTCCGGCACCTACAACCGTTACGACCCCTTTATCAACCGTAGCTACTTTTGTATTTCCGCTAACCCATTTAGCTACATCTGTGACTATAGGCGTTCCGCCTGTTTTTTCGATAACGGAAGCGGATAGTCTCTCGTCAAGATCACCAACATTCATCTCCAGTAACTTGTCTTTCACCTTCAAAGAGTCAATAGAGATTGATTTGTAGGGAGATGAGATGGTAATGATAATGGAATCTGATTTACCCTTGTACTTAGCTGTGATCGTAACAGTACCAGTTCCGACTAGCGTAATAGTTCCATCATCAACTGTAGCGATAGCAGCGCTGGATGTTGTCCAGACAGCGTCTGAAGCAATGAGTTCAGTTTTCGTTGATTTTGTTCCATTCAACGTAAATTGTAAAGAGTTGCCTAGCTCGATATCTTCTATTTTGTCAGGTGCAGTTTGTCCGTTTTGCATTAAAGTTACAGAATCATAAATATAATCAGAAGTAACCTTAATCGATTTGGTGTAGTTTTTATAGGTAGCACTTATCGTCGATGTTCCTTTTCCGACTCCTGTAATTACCCCTTTTTCAACTTTAACGAATGAGGTATTGGAAGATTTCCAGGTTGCATCTGCTGTTACATTCTTCTTGCTCGAAGAACCTGATATGGAAGCAAAAACGGATAGGTTAACTTTATCGTCCTCAACGAAAGCTATAAGTGATGATGTGCTGCTGTTATAGTCCTCCGATTTGTATTCAAACTCAATGTCGGTTACTGTATCCTCCGCTGCACGAGCAATTCCTGGTACTGAAGTCAAGACGAGCATAACGGCTAGCGCGGCTGCCAGCCACCTTCGAGTTGCTTTTAACGACATGTTCAAACTAGAGCTTACGTTCACTATATCCCAGCCTTTCTCTTTTAGTATCTTTACTATTTAACGGTTTGTAGGGATTAGAAATGAATAAAGATGCGAATATTTCACAATTTTAATTTTTGTGAAAACGTGAAACGTTTACTCTTATGAAGTGGTAGTTGTATAATAGTTGGGAACGTGATGGGAAAGTCAGCGATAGGCTGAGGAGCGTGACCGTTTGAATTTGCCGAATTTGTTAACTTCATTGCGGTTTGTTTTAATACCGGTTTATATCGGGGTATTCGTAGAGGGACACATGATTCCTGCGTTTTTTATTATGGTGGCAGCAGGTGTTACTGACGTTCTCGACGGATATATTGCACGTAAAAGGGGTCAGGTTACAGCTTTAGGAATGATGCTGGACCCACTGGCTGATAAGCTCATGCTTATAACTGTCATTGTGTCGTTGCTTATATCCGGCCATATTTCATGGGCGGCAGCCGCGGCGATGTTTTTGCGCGATTTGGGCATGATAGCTGGAGGGTTATTTTATCATTTTCGGGGAAAGAAGACTGTACCTGCCAATTGGATGGGCAAGCTGACGACTGTATTGTTTTACGCGGCGATTGCACTGATTTTCTTTGAAGCACCACATGCGCATACTTATTTATGGGCAGTTATTATGTTTTCATTCGTTACTTCAACTATGTATATTGTGATGTTTAGTGCGCTTAATAAGCAAGCAGAGGGATCACCTCCCTGACATTCATAACAGATTGCTACAATACGAGGGTTTAAAAAGAACAAAGGGGCCTGACGATGGACACTTCTGGTCCACAAGCCAAGCCCCTTATCTTAACCTTCACAAACTGCAGTTTCATGAGGGATATGTTTAGTTTGATCAATAGAAGCAAATTTTATACTACCTAACAATCGAGAGGGGTTTTATCATGTTAGATATCAATCAAATTCAAGAAATAATTCCGCACCGCCCGCCATTTTTGTTAATAGATCGGATTTTGGAGGTAGAACCAGGTGTAAGAGCTGTGGGTCTCAAAAATGTAACGATGAACGAACCATATTTCGTTGGTCATTTTCCTGGCTATCCTGTTATGCCTGGCGTTCTTATAGTTGAAGCGTTAGCGCAGGTTGGTTCTGTGGCGATGCTCATGCTGGAGGCAAACCGAGGAAAACTTGGTTTTTTTGCTGGGATTGACGGCTTTCGCTTTCGCGGTCAAGTAAAACCAGGTGATACACTTACGCTTGAAGTTCAAATTACTCGCCTAAAAGGACCAATCGGTAAAGGGAAAGCGACTGCTATGGTCGGCGATCAAGTGGTTGCGGAAGGTGAGCTTATGTTCGCCCTGTCGGATCCTTCCTAAGCTTTTTAACTATTGAAAAGAAAGAGGTAATCGAATATGACGAATTCATCTAATGGGACTGCTATTGATAAATATAATGTTTGGTTGAATGATCCTTTAATTGATGCTTCTACTAAAGAGGAGCTTCGCGGTAT
Organism: Paenibacillus sp. P4_A7; assembly: GCF_056402455.1. Taxonomy (NCBI): domain Bacteria; kingdom Bacillati; phylum Bacillota; class Bacilli; order Caryophanales; family Paenibacillaceae; genus Paenibacillus; species Paenibacillus sp. P4_A7. Next base: position 39,795 of record NZ_JBFUHJ010000007.1, read on the forward strand.
TGAAGGGCAAGAGAAAGAAATAACGGATCGTTTTTATCGTGATCTTGAATTTGGTACAGGCGGCTTGCGAGGAGTAATGGGTGCTGGAACTAATCGTTTGAACACATATACGGTTGGTAAAGCAACACAAGGACTTGCTAACTGGCTGCTCGCAGGAGCAACTAAAGACGGCGGAAGTCCGTCAGTTGTTATAGCACATGATTCTCGCAATTTCTCTCCGGAATTTGCAGTTGATGCTGCGCTTGTTCTAGCAGGCAACGGAATTACAACGTATTTGTTCGAATCACTTCGGGCGACTCCTCAATTGTCCTTTGCTGTAAGAGCGCTGGGCGCGTCTAGCGGCATTGTTATTACAGCCAGCCACAATCCGCCGGAATACAATGGGTACAAGGCATATGGCGCTGATGGCTGTCAATTGATACCGGAGGAAGCTGAACAGGTTATCGCGGCAATTGGAAGCATTAACGGCTTCGATGAAGTTAAACGAATTTGCCGTGAAGAAGCCGAAGGTAAGGGGCTTTTACGTTGGTTAGGTGAAGATGCGGACCAACAGTATATAGACACAGTTGTAGCGCAGAGCTTAAATGCTGAGCTTTTAAAAGGTGATATAGGCGAACAGTTCAATGTCGTATTTACACCGCTGCATGGCTCTGGCAATATGCCGGTGCGTGAGGTATTAAAGCAGGCTGGATTCAGAAATGTTCACATCGTTGCTGAGCAAGAACAACCGGATGGATATTTTAGCACAGTTAAATCACCTAATCCCGAGGAACGTGAAGCATTTACGCTTGCTGTTCAGCTGGCGCAAAAGGTAAATGCCGATATTATTATCGGTACGGATCCAGATGCCGATCGCATGGGTGCGGTAGTGAAAAATAACGATGGTGAATATGTGGTGCTCTCGGGTAATCAATCTGGTGCGTTGATGGTGCATTACGTGCTGAGTCAGTTGAAAGAGCGAGGCGAACTTCCTAGCAATGGCATTGTTATTAAAACGATCGTGACTAGTGAATTAGGAGCTGAGATTGCACGCTCATTTGGCGTGTCGGTTGAAAGTACGTTAACAGGCTTCAAATATATTGGCGAGAAAATGACACAATATGAAAAAACGGGAGAGCGCACATTCCTTTTCGGATATGAGGAGAGCTACGGCTATCTTGCCGGTACTTACGCGCGGGATAAAGATGCGATTGTTGCTTCCTTATTGATTTGCGAAGCAGCTGCGTTCTATAGCAGTCAAGGGAAAACGTTATATGATGTGCTTCTTGAGCTGTATACACAGCATGGCTTTTATTTGGAAAGTCTTGAATCTAGGACGCTTAAGGGTATCGATGGCGTACAGCAAATTGCAGCGATTATGGGTGATTGGCGCCAAAGCCCGCCGACTGAAGTTAATGGCATTAAAATAGATAGTATTCTTGATTATAGTAAAGGCCTGGAAGGCTTACGTCCTGAGAACGTCTTGAAATATATGCTAGAGGACGGATCGTGGTTCTGTCTTCGACCTTCCGGCACGGAGCCGAAAATCAAGGTGTATTTTGCGGTTAAGAGCGATTCTAAGGAATCGGCAGATAGCTTGCTGCAATCATTAAAGATAGCAGTTATGGAAAGAGTAGACCGTAACAAATAGAGAACCAATTTAGAGGTAAGAACGGAGGAGTCTCGTGCTTTCAGGATGGAAGAAGTGGAATAGACGAGCTAGACTTTTTCTTTGGGTCATTGCATTAGTTGGTGTAGCAGCAGCTTTGCCAATTGGTGCTGTGCGTATGGAGATGGAGGATTCGTCTAAGAAAGTTGAATATATTTTTGATTACCGGGATATCGTTGAGGTTGCTGAACTTCAACCAAGACCACAGGCTTTTGTAGCTGAGCAATTGGTGAAGATGAAGGAAGCTGGACTTACGACGATGGCGGTATACGAAAGTTCACTTAGAGAGCTCCAGCAATCAGGCAGAATAACTTATTATAATTCTAAGGACGCGGCGTTGCTTCAAGGTAAATTAGAACCAGTCGGTCAGAACTTTACTTATATTTTATTTACAGGTAAAAAAGAGGAAGAGATGGTCGGACCGATCATCCGCTCGGCTTTTGATCGTGTAGGTGCCAAATATAGCGATTGGACGTTTGAAGGTCGCAAGGGTATGGTTGTAGAGCTGTCTGTTTCTGATGCGGTTCTCAAGACGATGGACCCTGATCCAATGGCTCTAAAGGCTATCCACGATGCGGGCTTAGGCATATTGCCACGTTTTTCTGATCGTGTATTGCCATTTGATAGCATTGCAACGGATAAACTGCTTGGCGAACTGAAGGGTTACGGTGTAAATCGTGTATTATTTGATGGTGAAAAAGTTAAAGGTGCGTCTGACTATTCATCCGAAAATAATACCCTGCAGCAATTCGCTGATATGTTAAATAAATATGATATGGGTATCACAACTATTGAAAATTTAAAAAAACCTCAGCAAGGCATAAATAAATTAGCATTTTATACAGATTATAACGTAGTAAGGTTATATTCCTTATCCCCTGAGGATGGCATGAAAATGACGCCAGAGGGAATTACGGATCGTTTTCTGTTAGCTTCGAAGGATCGTAATATTCGTATGTTCTTTATCAACGGAATTGTTCAAGGCGACTCAAGTAAAGGGATGCTAGTAAATTCCTTGGATAAGCTTACTGATGCATTTGGCGGAAGTGAAGGGGTTGTTGCTAAGCTTGCAGATGCCGGCTTCGAACCAGGTGTTCCTCAAGCGTACGATTATGAGCAGCCAGCTTGGTCGAAGGCTCTTCGGGGAGTCGTGGCAGTTGGAGCAATTGCAATGATCGCTCTTCTTGTGGGGGCGTTTATACCAGGCGTATACATTCCTGTATTTATTTTAGGGGTAATCGGCAGTGCCGGTTTGTATGTGCTGAACAGCTCGACAATGGAACAGGCGCTTGCGCTTGGAGCGGCAATCAGTATGCCGACACTCGGTCTTATTTGGGTCATGAATCGTATTCATTCCCGAACACTTGGTGACCGACGTATCGTTGGGGGCGAAGATTGGTCAGTTGGTCGCAGCCAAGCTTCACAAGCTGCTTATCAAGCGGAGAGCTTGTCCGATAGCAGCAGCCAAGTGAAGTGGGTTTTCCCAAGTCTTTCTGTGGGCCGCCGTATCGGTATAGCGTTAAATTGGTTTATTGTTGCTTCCTTAATCTCACTCAGTGCTGTGCCGATCATATTCGGTCTATTGAATAACATTACGTACAGCTATGTATTGGAGCAATTCCGCGGGGTTAGCCTACTGCATCTCGCTCCGATTGCTCTTGTAGCTATTTATGTTTTTTTCTACAATGGGCAATCGACAATCGGAACCATTCGTAAGCTGCTAATGCAGCCTATAACCGTAATGTGGGTTATACTCGCCGTTGTTATTGGTGCGGTTGGTTTTTATTATCTATCTCGTACGGGTAATGCTGGACATGCGACTTCTATCGAGCTTATCATACGTAACATACTGGAATCGACTTTTGGTGTACGACCGCGCTTCAAGGAATTTTTACTGTCGCATCCGCTGCTCATTCTTGGATTGTTCCTTTCACTACGTTACCGTGCGGCATGGCTGCTCGTTATTGTGGGTTCGATTGGACAACTATCGATGGTAGACACTTTCGCGCATCTTCATACGCCGCTTTATATTTCAACAATTCGAGTATTACTTGGTTTAGGTGCGGGTATTATCATCGGGTGCATTCTAATTATTGCGTGGCAGCTTGTGGAAGGGGCATTACGTAAATGGGCACCAGCAATCAAACGCAAATTCGTCGAATAGTCATCTCTGGCTACTACGGTTTTCGTAATAGCGGGGATGAGGCTGTGCTTCTTTCTATTTTGCTCGCACTGGAAGAGCAGGGAAAGTCGCATGGCGTTAAAATCCAACCAATTGTGTTATCGGCTGATCCTGCATGGACTAGCCAAATGTACGGCGTAGAATCGGTACGCCGCATGCATCCTTCTGATTTGTTGAGGGCGCTGCGCAGCAGTGATGGCCTTATCAGCGGCGGCGGAAGCCTGCTGCAGGATGCCACAGGGACGAAGACGATACCGTATTACACAGGAGTCATGAAGCTTGCTCAACTGCTTGGCAAGCCGACGTTCGCTTATTCGCAGGGCATCGGGCCGGTTAATCGCCGCTGGATGGATCCATTGATCCGTCACGTAATGAGGCGCAGCGCATACGTGTCTGTGCGTGACACAGAATCCGCTGCTTTGCTTGGGCGGATTGGCGTGCCGCTGGATCGGATCGATGTTGTACCCGATCCGGTGATGGGGCTGCCGCTGCCGGCTGGCGTAGCTTCTGCGATTGGTGCGGGGGAGCAAGGGCAGGAGCAAGCGCTCCGCGCTAACGAGCCGCCCCTAGTCGGCGTCTCCCTACGGCGCTGGCGCGCCGATGGCGCGGACCTCGCACGCGCCGCCGAAGCGCTAGTCGCGCTGTCGAAGCGCATGCCTGTGCGGCTGCGCTTCCTGCCGTTCCACACCCCCTCCGACACAGAATCGTCGGAGCTGGTGCTGGAACGGCTGCGCGGCAGGCTCGGCAACGGTTCCACCGCCGAGCTAGCCGCGCCTAGCGACGACCCCCAGCAAATGCTGCTGGAGGTCAGTCGCTGTGACGCTTTGTTCGGCATGCGCCTCCATGCGCTCATCTATGCCGCCAATCAAAGCGTGCCTATGCTTGGCTTATCCTACGACCCAAAAATCGATCAGTTCCTGCATCGATTAGGATTAACGCCTATCGGCACGACTGAGGAGCTGCATGCTGAAGCATTTGCTGATGCCGCGTGCGCGTTGCTGAATGATCGTGCGGGCTGGCAGGCACAGCACCGCCAAGCAATCGACCTTTTAAAACAACAATCCCAAAAACCAGCGCAACATATCGTACAACTATTGCGTTTAAATTATAAGACTTTATAGGTTTCACATTTAAAATATAGGAAAGTATATCATTTTGCCATACTTTCTCTATATTTCTGCGGAATGAAACGCGCCACCGCCATAAGGACGGGCACAGCCGTTTCACCTTGTAATAGGCTTATAATTCTCCGCGAAACGAGCTTTTGCCGCTAGGACGGCGACAGCCGTTTACGCTTGCATATATTGAGGTGACTTGCTCATGTCGAAACAACTACTAACCGTGCCGATTTATGGCATACCCTTCTCGAAAATGAGCATGGACGAGACGGTCAGCTATTTAACTAAAGCAATTGAAGAGAGACGTCTGACACATGTCATTACGGCTAATCCCATAATGATTATGTCCGCGGTCGATGATCCGAATTATCACAGGATGATTAATCGTGCAGATTTAATCGTTCCGGACGGAGCAGGAGTCGTGTGGGCTGCCAAACAGGCTGGAAATCCGGTAACGGAGAGAGTGACAGGCTTTGATCTTCTGCAACGTCTCATGCAACAAGGTGAAGCGCGCAGATGGAAGGTCTACCTATTAGGCACTTCTCAAGAAATTATTGAGGCGGCGGCAGAGAAGCTGCAGCTTCAATATCCGCAGATTCGAATTGTCGGCTATCGTAACGGTTTTTTCGGAGCAGATCAGGACGAGGAAGTGGTCGAAGTGATCAAGCAAGCGGCGCCCGATATTCTCTTCGTGGCACGCGGTGCGGATACGCAGGAGCCGTGGATCGTCAAGTTTAAGCAGAAGCTAAATGTGCCTCTAATTATGGGTGTCGGTGGAAGCTTTGATGTAGTTTCTGGTAAGTTGAAGCGTGCTCCAATTATTTTCCAGAAACTTAAGCTGGAATGGGCATATCGCTTATTGCAGGAGCCAAAGCGCTATAAAAGAATGCTTGTTTTGCCGAAATTCGTCGTGAAAGTGCTTCGCGACAAAGAAAACATAACAAAACATCGTTCTACACCATGAAATATCCGCCAAAACCGTTGAAAATGGTTGAAAACGGGAGTGGAGTTTCTTTTTCAATCGGAGTATAATTCACTTCGGTAGAAAGAAAAAGGAGAGTTGCACACATGCCTGTTGGCTTGCTGTATACAATTGGATTTATTATAGCTCTTATATTGGCAATCATAATGACACCGCTCGTGAAGAAATTCGCATTTAAAGTTGGTGCAATCGATAAACCGAACCACCGCAAGGTACATACGCGCATTATGCCGCGTCTTGGCGGGCTAGCTATTTATGTTGCGTTTGTGGGGGCATTTTTTATCATGTCGCCATTCATTCCGGAAGGTCTGCTTCGCCCGAAAGATTTAAACATGATCTACGCCCTTTTGGTGGGCGGCACCATTATTATTATTCTCGGCGCATTTGATGATCGTTTCGAGCTGTCTGCTAAAGTAAAGCTGATCGGTCAAGTAGCTGCCGCATGTGTCGTTGTATTCGGCTTTGACGTGAAGATCGACCTGCTGAATATTCCGTTTGGTGAAACGATGCAGCCGATTGCTGCGTGGATTAGTATTCCAATCACGATCCTATGGATCGTCGGTGTAACAAACGCTATTAACTTGATCGACGGCCTTGATGGGCTAGCAGCTGGGGTATCAGGTATCGCGATAGCAACAATCGTTGTTATGGCATCGCTGATGGGCTTCCAGCCGGTCATCTTGCTTAGCACATTGCTGCTCGGCGGTATAGTAGGGTTTCTCGTATTTAATTTCCATCCTGCCAAAATATTTATGGGCGACTCCGGCTCACTGTTTCTCGGCTTCAGTCTAGCAACGCTTTCGATGCTCGGCTTCAAGCAAGTAACGCTCGTCTCATTCGTAACGCCTCTGCTTATCATTGGCGTTCCGCTATCGGACACGTTCTTCGCCATCGTTCGTCGCTATGTGAACAAGAAACCAATATTCGCGCCGGATAAAGGTCACCTGCATCACAGATTGCGCGACCTAGGCTTCAGCCACCGTCGCACAGTGCTTATTATTTGGGGCGTTAGCGCCGTATTTGGGGCTCTCGCAATCATTCAATCAGCGGTCGTACAATCGAGCGCGGCGAACTGGATAACCTTTGCGGTCATCTGCCTGCTCATGTTCCTCCTGCAAATCGGCGCCGAGGTCACTGGCATCGTCGACAAGACGCGCAGGCCGCTTATCAACTTCTTGAATCGCATGCGGCTTCGTCTTAAAGTAGACGCGGAATCGCGGTCGAAGTAATCTTTAAAATGAAACATGTCTATGACTCAGACTTCTTAATTGCATAAGTATGTGCCTTATATTGAGCCCCCTGATTCCTCATTGGATCGGGGGCTTTTTTTTGTTCTCTTCTATTTTAAGAAATACCGTCTTTTTTTTGAGTAACTTACTCATCTATCTAAAAATTTGACGCTTCATAACCGATAACTAAGATACAGAACTTTTCGGCGGTCAGTATGCCTGTTAATTATAGATATTAAATCTGACTAAAGAGGGAAAAGGAGGAGCGATTATCCGTAAGATCATATCAGGCGGAAAAGCATCTACATTGTAGATATTGCTCAATACCATTATTTTAAAAAGCTTATGAACCAGATATACATAGAGGAGGAAGACCATTTTGAAAAAAGTATTAGCACTATTCCTTACTTTCGCGCTGATCGTCACCATGCTGCCAAACTATGGCGGAACTCCAAGTGCATCCGCAGCGGGGCAAGTATTTATATTCCCGAATGAAGAGTACGTAAATCCGATCAATGCACGAACAGTATCTACACAGACCATTCAACTGCAAGGGACTATCAATGGTGTAGTTGGTAATTCCATTAGCTACAAGGTGGAGCAAGTAACCCAATATGATACGGAAAATGCCCTAAATAAGACAGAAGATATTACAACAGGCATACTAACGACGAATGACAATAAGATTACCGTTTCTGGTCTAACCCTCTTTCCAGGCCTAAATAAAATTACTTTTAAAGGGGTCGCAGGAGCATCAGAAACGAAAGAGCACATTTTTATTGAGTACCGTAACAGTCCAATGCTATATGATCTAAAAGTAAACTTTGAAAATAAGGAATTTGATATGCCGGAGACCGAGCCGGTGATGCTCTATTCCACTGCGCCTGCCATCTTGGACAAGGGGCAAATCGTCATTACGGGTAAAGCTCCTAATGCACAGAAGGTTACGATTGTTATTAACGGACGCAGTTATGACTTCAACGTTTCTTCAGCAACTGCGGAAAGCCGATTTAGTACCTCCCAGCTTACTGTCGATAAAGGGATCAACATAATAACTTTTAAGGTTTATAATGGTGGTCAAGTAGTAGAGACAACGCGTGAGCTGGCTTTCTACAACGGAGAAGTGACTTATTATAATTTAAAAATGAAAGACAAACATACTACTAATCCTCAAACTGTAAATTTTGAACAAAACCTAAACTTTTTAACTAATAGCAATGCAGCTGGCTACATTGGGGTGGAAGGTACTGCCATAATACCGCTCCCATTACGCGACCTGAATAATGCAGATCCAGCAAAACGTAAAGATGTTTTACCAGTTAATAAAGCCAATTTGGCCGCACTGCTTAGTATGGAACTAGAACTGGGTACATCAACTACGACGCCGACAATATCGACCCAGCACCCGAAAGAGGCTGATATAGCTTTCTCGCCTTCAACCATTCTTGAAAGTACGAAGTTTATTACTGTCAATTTCGCTTATGCTTTGCCTGAAGTAGTGTTCGATAAATCAAACCGACTTCGTTTTAAGGCGCCAAATAACAGCGACTTTTCTTATTCAGGTTGGAATTACTTTACTGTAAGAAATAGCGATATTGCTTATATTCAAGACATTAATTACTTATCTGGCTATGATAAGTCAATGAATGATTCTCGTTTGTTGGGACTACAAGGAACGGATATTCCAAGCGATGGTGTGAATGTCTATTCCATGCCGATGGCAGTAGAGATACTAGTTGGAAATTATACAGGTGTTGGTGATCTGAAGAAACTGTTCAAGGTCAACGGTTTAACAGAGACTGATGCCGGAGATTTTAAGCAGCTTGCACTCACTGAAGTTGTCTATCAAACGATTAACAATCAAAGAGTACCTTTCATGAGGATGTTTATTGAAATTAATAAACTTCCGAAATCAGGTACAAATTCAATAAAGTTTCAAATAGACAGAGTCGCTACTGCAGCATCACAAGAAGAGAAGACCATTATAGCGAAGCTTCTTTACGGTCCTTTTGTGAAGTTGGACTCGGTTGTCGATGGAATGGGTATTAAATTTGACGCGGTGAGAGAATCAGATGTTAGCCTGTTGACAAAGCTCGGAAGCTTAAATGGTCAGCTGTTCAACGTGGTCAATGATGCAGATATCGTTTTTACGAAAGAAAGCTTAGACATTACAATTAATCCAAAGAAGAAGCAAACTGTTTTTCTATATGTTAATAATGTAGAAATACCACTTGAAATGAATGGTTCACGAACAAAATTTAAACCACAGGACTTAGATCTTTCTGCTTCAACTAACGCTACTCGGTCTAAGATATTCAATGTACTCAACAAAGCTGGAGAGAATACAATTAAGTTCGTCTACTATACGGATAAAAATTTGTACGAAAATGTAATGAAGTTCAACATCGTACCGGAGAATCTGCCAATTATTCCAGCGCCTAACACGGATGGTGTGTATCCATACAGCGAGAGCTCTCAGACGCCAATACCAAATGACCCTGCCTTTGCAAAGCAAGGAACGGTATTCACAACTAAAGATGCATTTTACAATGTTTATGGTACATTTGATTTCGTAGATCTAGGTATAGGAAATCAATTTACATCGGGTCATGCTTCGCTGGCTGGTAAAGAGAATTATAAGGTGACCATTTCTTCTCCGAACTGGAAGGGTCAAGTGGATTGGGATTTATCGAAAGAGTTTTGGCCAACTAAAAATGGAGAGCCTGTGGATGGTTATAGGGATAATCCATTTAACGTTAATCCAAACGATGCTAAACTTTCAAACCCATCTACACAAGATGCAGCGATTAAATTTTATTATGATGTAGATAAACAACATTTCTACTTTAAAATCGATAAACAAATGATGCCAATAGATGGAAGCTCACAGGTTTATGTCATCACGGTCTACAATAGCGGACCGACTGGACCGCGAGCTACTTACCGCTTGGAAATCAACTCTGTTTCCATTCCATATTCGATTAAATCACCGTTAAAAGAAGAAATGGTTACCAACCAAAACTTTGTTGAAGTGATTATTACTTCTCCAGGTGCTGATTCAATGACGATTGGTAAGGAAGCGGCAGAAAAAGTTACTTATATTGATTATGTGCAAGGCTTGGAGGCTCCTGTCGACGCTTTTAGAGCTGTTGTGAAAAATTTAGGAGCTAATAAGGATACAAAAATTCCTTTCACTATTACAAGAGGCAAGGATACTATCAAGCAAGAGCTTAAAGTGAAATATGTGCCGGTAAACATTCCAGGCGCACAAATGATGCAGTCAATGACATCATCACACAAAGTGTTTAATAACGCTCTGACGCTTACTTTTGCTGGCAACACACAGCTTATCAGGCCGTCAAATTATAAAATAGACAATGATAAGTTTTCAGGGCAAGTCTATCGAGGTAATGATATCTTATTTGCTATAGCTAATCCGGATAATGGGATTGTGAATCTTCATGAATTCTCTAATCAGCCTCCGAATTACTCAGCTGAGAATCGTGCTGAAGGTAATTTGTATATAGGGTACCGGTTTCAAGATCAAGCGCGCCAATTCATAAAAGCGAGCCCATTATTCTGGATCGATGCAGGATATGCCGATAATCCTAATACAGATAAGGTGTTCGACCCTATTACAACAGGCTCGGACCCGTTCCCTTTCCCGAATATTGCGGGTAAGAAAAAAGACAGCTTTGCAAAACGGTACGGTCAAAACGGACTTGAGCTTGTCCCTTCAGCGCCTGGTAAGCTGACCCTTGCTTATGACTCTAGCGTTGCACAGGTTGCCGGAACAACAATTACAGTATTCCGATTTGATCCTTACAGCAGCACATGGGAGAATATCGGCGGTGTTGTAGATGAGAAAAAACATACGATAACGGCATCCTTCACAAAGTTCGGCTATTATGTAGCTGTTAAGCTGACACGCGGCTATAACGATATTACAGATCATCCATATGCACGTGAGGCGATGGAAGCTATTTTTGCTAAAGGTATCATGAATGCTATTGATCCAATTGGTATTTTTGGAGGAGATCGATATGTCACTCGCGGTGAATTCACGCGGATGATTGTAAGGGCATTGGAGCTTCCGCTCAGCTATGAAGGAGCCAACCATTTCTCTTATTATCCAGAGACTATTACAAATGCAGGAAATTCGAACGCTATTTATGACTACCGCTATATCGAGACAGCTGCGAGAGCAGGCATTGTAAACGGAACAAGACCGGGCTTCTTCGATGAGGATGTGGAAATATCTCGTCAGCAAGCTGCGACGATACTAGCTAGAGCTTTGAATTTGAAGTTAGAGACGAATTCAGCTAAGGCAAAGAGCGCACTGGATAAGGTATACAAGGACTCGGGGATTTTCGATTTCTATTCTATACCATCAGTGATGGCCATTCAGAAGAAGGGCTTCATTCAAGGAAAGCTCATTGATCCGCTTGATCCTAAGGCAGGCTCGGTATTCGAGCCAAAAGCAAGACTGCTGCGCAGTGATGCGGCAATCATCATGGCTAGAGTCATGAATGATTTGAAGAAGCTGCCTAAGATCTATAATTAGTCCAATTCAATTGTCTGCTTAGTGAGGATAGCTTATCTTCCGTTTAAGGGAGGGTGAGCTATCCTCATTTAATAGGAGAAACATTATCCATGGAAAATCTTAAGCATCGACTATCTCTATGTAAACAAGCTATAATGTATATATGGTAGACAAGCTTTGTACATAAGATTGAAAAAACATAAAAACTTTTTATCGCAGAATCGCAACTTTTCTGTTTTCCGTGCGTTTAAATACATGATGATCTATAAAAAGCGCTTTAACATGGATGAAATACCCAATTGKAAAGAAAATGGAATGAATTCTCAAGTTCCTCTTTACGGTACGGGTAGCCCATTGTATAATGTTATAGTGGTATAGCATCTCTATCATTTTTTCTATTTCCGTTTACAAGTTTCTGCGACATGTTCATACATAGGGTTAAACATGCTCAGCAGACATTATTTATACTAATTTAATGCTCAACTCTGGAGAGGGGGTGAATCGACAATGAGGAATACGAGCAATTCACTTTTCACACAAGCTACACAAAAATTGCAACAACCGAAGGTATTTAGAGGAGGAGACAAAAAGGTTATGAAAAAAAGTTTATCTTTGCTCGTAGCGATCGCTCTAGTGTTCTCGATGTTCTCATCGATGGCATTCGCAGCTGACGCACCACTTACAACAGAACAAAAGTATGAAGCACTTAAAAAAGCAGGTATTTTTGAAGGATCCGATGATGGTCAAGCACACCTTGACAAAACAATGAACCGCGCACAAGCGGCTAAAATCGTTGCACTACTTGCTGGTTATAAAGAAGGCGTTGCAGTTAAAGACGCTGGTTACAAAGACCTTACTGGCTACGGCTGGGCTAAAGATTTCATCAACTTCGCATCTGAAATTGGTGTTCTTGAAGGTAAAGGCAACAACAAATTCGATCCAGGTGCTGATGTAACAATTCAACAACTGGCTACAATCGCAGTAAAACTTCTTAAAACAGCTGACGTAGTACTTCCTGCTGGTGAAGCGGTTGAAGGTGAAGTTGCTGAATGGGCTGCTGCTGATGTAGCTGCTGTAGTAAAAGCTGGCCTAATCGCTAAGCAAGATGACTACACAATCGGCGCACTTCGTGCATTGCTTGTAGACGTTACTTACGCAGCTCAAGCTGCTCTTGCTAATGCTGGTAAACTAGCTGCAGAAGCTAAACAAGCTGGAGTTAAAACAGTTGAAGTTAAATTCAACAAAGCTATTGACGACACTAAAGTGAAATTCGTTGTTAAAAACGGCGCAGTTACTCGTGATGTAACAAATGTTACATTCTCTGCAGATAAAACTACTGCTGTACTTGAGCTTTCTACGAAACTTCTTAATGGTGCTTCCACAGTTACTGCTTCTGGAGTCGCGGATGCAGATGTTGTAGCTAACTTCACAGCTGCTGATGAGAAAATTACTGAAATTAAATTCACAGGCGATAAAGTTGCTCTAGGTACTGCAACGAATAACGCTGCTGATTACAACAAAGTTAGCGTTGGTTACAAAATTGTTAACCAATTCGGTGAAGATGTGACTAAAACTTCTGGTGGCACATTGACTTTCCAAGTAAGCAAACCAGGTGCAACTGGCACAGCAAGCAATGGTATTCTTACAATCAATTCACCAGCACAACCTTTTAACTTTAATGAAACAGTATTCGTAAGTGCGATTCTTAACCTAAACACTTATGGCGTTACTGCAACACAAACATTTACTGTTGGTCAACAAGCAATGGTTGATAGCGTTGATGTTTTGTCGGTATACCACGAAGGTGGCAAGAAGGATCTGATGACTAACTCGACTTTCTCAGACTTCTACATTCTTGTTGATGCTAAAGACCAATACGGCAACAACGTTACACTTCAACAATTTAAAGATGGCGTTTTCGTTGTAGCTACTAATCCTACACTTTTCACAATTGACAAAGCTAATGCAGTTGAAAAAGTAGGTCCGAATAACGATAAAATCGGTATTCCGCTTACAGGTCCTATTTCAGGACTGACAGCATTTGAAGGAACAAACACAGTTCGAGTTACAACTTTGTTTGGCCAAAAATCAGATTCAATCGATGTAGCAGTTAAGAAGGCTTCTACTCTTACAACATTTACATTGAATGCTCCTACTGAAGTAGTATCTGTTGGCCAAACGGTTAAAATTCCTTTCACTGCTGTTGATCAAAACGGAAACGCTTTGACAAAATACAGTGATCTTAACGGTAAAATTAACTTGTATGGTACAGGTGCTTTGACTCTGCAACAAGATTTTGTAACAAAAAATGCTTACATTCAATGGGTTGCTGGTCAAGAGGGTCCTAATTATTTGCAAGCTACTGTAATTGGAACACCTAATACAACACAAATTTCAATTAATGTTGAAAAAGCTGGTTATGCTGAATCAGTTGCCGGTTTAAAAGATGTTAACAAGAATTTGGCTGTAGGTAGTTCTGTAACTATTGAGCCTAAACACATTATTGTTAAAGACCAACATGGTCGCAACGTGACTCTTGCTGATATTCTTGCAACATACAATGTAAAACTAAGTGCTGCTGATGGCACAGCAAATGTATTGAAGCCAAACGTAGTAGATCCACTCAAACCAGAATTGTTGGGTACTCTAAAAACTGGTACTACTTCATTGACACTTAATGCAGCAGTTAAAGGAAATGAGCGTCTTAAGGTTGAATTGATCAAACTTGGTACAGCTGGTGCAGCTGATACTGTAGTTTCAACTTTTGAAAACTTCACTTTCTCTGTTATTGATAACGATTCAATCAAAGAATATGAAGTTGCAACAATTGAAAAAATGCACAAAGCAGCTGGTCACGAAGTAGAAGTGAAAGTTACAGGTAAACGTGAAGATGGTACTTCTGTAACTCTTCCTACATCTGCATACACAGTGGCAGCAGCAAATGGCTTGTCTTATGACCAGGCTACTAATAAGCTTTCCGCTGCAGGTGTAACTATTTCAAATGCTAATAGCACAGTTAAAGCAATTTACTCAGTTAATATTCTTGCTGCTAATAGCAATCCAATTGTAAAAGAAGTTACGGTTACAAATGAAGATTTGGTACCTACTTCTTTTGGACAAAGAGATACTACTATCCTAAAAGCAGCTGACTTAGTTGTTAAAGGTCTAGCTAGTAACATATCTGTTGATAATGTACTTGCTACAGTAAAAGTTTTGGATCAATTTGGAGTAGAACTGACTTTGGTTCCTGGTGACTTCTACGCTTCAATCGCCCATACTGATAATGTAGCGGGTAATGCGTTGGCAGTAACTAACCAAGGTGGTCTTGTTGGAACAGTTTCTATTAGTGGAGTTGATACTGGAGATAGCTTCAGCATTTCCTTCTCTTCTAAAATAAGTGGCAAAGGCATTACTGTTAAAGTAGTTGCAGTTGCAGCTCTATAATATTACTAATATCTAAAAAAAGAGCCTTCCGATTAATTCGGAAGGCTTTTTTTCATAATAAATACTGTAGATATTGAAACTTATTTAATTATTATGCGTCTAGATAGGTAATAACTTTATTTAAAGGAGAAACAATCCATGAAGAGAGCTTCAATAATTACTGCATCTGTTATAATTGCGTCAAGTTTAGTTATATCTCCACTCAATATACCATTGGTATCGGCTGCAGATACGAAACAAGCAGCTGTTTCTAAGACAACCAGCATGAAACCTTTTAGTGGAGCAGCTTTTAAAACATTTATGATTACAAAAAAGAGTTACATACAGATAAAAGATATTTACTTTCAATATGGTAGTAAAGAGAAACAAGTGTACTTTACGTTAACCGTTCACAATGGTGATAACACTACAATAGATTTTATGGATTATTGGACTGAGTTACTTACTTCCTCAGGCGCCAAATATCCTGTGAAATCATATGCAGGAAATAGTAAATCTGGTAAGGTAACACCTAATACATCCAAGGACTTTACTTTTTATTCGCAGATTGACTCGAAGCTGAATTATACTGATCTGACATTTAGGATTGTAAAGTGGGATTTCTCTCTTCCTAATTACACAAAGACAATTGGTCAAGCAAAGGTAACATCGAATTACAAGAATTCAGTTCCAGAAAACGCATACTATATCAACAATAACGACAATAACAAAATTAAAACTTATCTTAATGCAGGTACTATATTTGAAATAGGAACACAAAAACAAATTCATATTGATTTAAACATGGAGAATATAGGGTTATATGAATATAATCTGCCTAGTTATCAATTTTACATTAAGACAAAGGCAGGTCTAGTCCTGAAACTATCCACACAAGCAGTAGAGAACCAGACTCTTGCTGCTGGGGAGAGTATAAAATATTCCTTAAGAAGTTCTATCAAGAAGAGTGTTGACTTAGCTGGTGCTCAAATTTTAATGATGGCATTGGACGCAGAATCAAAACTAGAAGTTCCGAAATCTATTTATAGTATTAGTTGGGCACAAAAAAATAACTTTATAACTGCTGAAAATAAAGAAGCGAAACTGATGGTCAATGACAGTAATATTAACGCTTCAATTGTAAACGTTTATGCAGACCAAAGCAGTTCTCAGAATGAAGTTACACTTACTACAAGATGGCTTAATAAAGGTTCAGAAGCAATCATATTACCTAAATATAAACAAGAAATATTGGCATCAAATGGTGTTAGATATCCGGTTACATTGAGTGAAGCGGATGGAGACATACAACTAATTCCGGGAGTAGAGAAAGAAATTATTGTTCAAGCTACTCTACCTTCTACTCTTAATCAGGATTTAACGCTACTTATCAAACAACCTAAAGATGAAAAAAATCCGCTTGAGTATGTATCTGCTGCTTTTAAAATACCCAAAATTCAGGCAATCGCGGGTGTTTCAACTAAAACTTATAAAAGTGATAAAGGTATATTTGAAGTTAAAATAAAACAAGCAGAGAGACTTCCGTGGGGTAATCAAGATATTATTAATGTATTTATAGATATACAAAACAAAGGATTAAAAGCTCAATCTATTCCTCAGATTAGCGCTATACTTCGTTTAAATGGTCTATTGATAAATGATGATAAAATAAAATTATTAAAACTAGATAGTGCAGGTATACTTGAGCCAACGTCATCTACGAGGTATGTTCTTACAACTAAAGTGCCTTATACCAACAAGATTAATGAGATCAGCATTAATTTGACTGATAAAATTAATGATAAAAACAAACAAACCATCGGACTCTTTAAGCTAGCTCAAATTAATTCTATACCTGAAGTAAACACAAGTAATAAACTTAATTTTGAATCTGTTGGCAGACGTGCGTCGGTTGAATTTATGAATACGTATATGTTCAAAGGTGTAGACAAGGATATTATCTATGCTGAATTTAAATACACAAATAATGAAAGTAGATATAATAAACTTCCTGTACTTAAAGCATATTTCAAAACTAGTGATGGACAATATATTGATGCTAATATGCCTAATATTAAGGCAAATATGAAGCCAAATGGAAGTACAATAATAACAGCGATGGCACAAGTTCCAAAAACATTCATCCACGATGGAAGTGTGCAGCTTGTAATCGGTGAAGCCTTAAGTGCTGGAGAATATACAGCACCCGATGGGACAGCTGATAGTTTTATTTCTGCAAAATCATTTAAATTACCTAAGATGCAAAATAATACACAAGACGGTGTTACTAATCTCAAGATAGAGCCCTATACATTCTCTTTAAATAAATTAAATACTATGCTTAATGATGTAACAAATATTAAATTAGAAATTGATTATTCATTGTCGAAAACAGCAGTATATGATCTTGTTGAGAAAGAGACAAAACTATATTTTGAAATAACAGACGGTAAGAATGCTTACGGTTCATCGGTTAAAATTGAACCTTCTGAAGGAGAAGGGCTTGCTGTAGGTGAAGAGAAGAAAATAATTATACCTATAACAGGTAATCAGCTTGGTAATTTAGTTTATAATGGATATGCTCTAAATGTTTATGAGGAAGTTGATGGTTACAAAAGATTACTGGGAACTAAGAAATATGGATCTTTCCAAATTGCACAATTGCCATAACAGAGGAGAACAGAAATGAAAAACAAATCAGTAAAACTAGCATCAGCAATTGCTGTTCTAGGTGCCGGTATATGGGTAGGTACGCTATGGCCGTCAATAGTAAAAGGAGATAGCGAATCGCTCACTCCAGGCTCCGTAGAGGACCCAGTTGTAACGAAGAGCTACGTTGATGAACAAATCGCTAAGCTTGGTACAGGATCTGTCAGTGGTGGCAATAATGGCGGTTCAAATGGCTCAGGCGAGAGCGCGGCTTTAGAGGTCGTTGAGATTCCTATCGGAAAGACTCTTGTCGCAGCAGCGGGCGCTGAAGTGGTTGTGCGTGTGGGCAAAGCGATTGCCTATAGTTCAGATACAAATGGTATCTCTGATCTCACAGCAGGCACAGATATTAAGAAAGGCTATCTTGTACCGACTAACCATCTTATATGGTTCCCACGTGAGGGGCGCGGTATACAAGGAGCTTCTGACGAAACGAAGGCACTAACCGTTTTGGTAAAAGGCAGTTATACTTTACAATAAGTTTGGGGTTTGGAGAATCTTCTATGGTATTCTACATTTTACCCGAGTTGACAATAGGTTATACGCTTCAAAAGACGATGTAGGACACACAATACAGATGTATTCTTACATTACTCGGAGGTGTAACCAAACATGAGTCGTTCAAATAAAATTGTAGTACCAGGAAGTAAAGCTGCACTAAATTCATTAAAGTACGAAATTGCTGCGGAATTCGGTTTAACATCAGGAGGCTATGCGGCTACTGGCGCTGATACTGAATTTGCAGTAGAGCTAGGCGCCGTCTCTGGAAACAGCGGCGCCCATAGTGTACAATGGTCAGCTATATCGACACGCCAAGCTGGTTCAGTGGGCGGAGAGATAACGCGTAGACTTATTGCTCAGGCCGAGCAGGTTCTTGGCAGTTATCAATAAAATTGACCAATTTTGCCCAGGACAAGGGCGTCCATTGACACAAAGCGACATTTTCGGTATCATATTGATTTAGAAGAGTTGTCAAACAACCTTTTCCTTCGCGGAAAAGGTTCATTTTTTGTGCGGAACTTAAGGACTTATAATGTATATCTAAAGAACTTAAGAACTTATCATAATATGGTTATAGGAGGTTGATACGGATGTCGGTTAAAGGACGCCACTTGTTCACATCGGAATCAGTTACGGAAGGTCACCCGGATAAAATTTGTGATCAAATATCTGATGCTGTCTTGGATGCATTCCTAGAAGCAGATCCATATGCTCGTGTTGCTTGTGAGGTTTCAGTAGCAACAGGTCTCGTGCTCGTTATTGGTGAAATTAGCAGTAAAGCTGATTTTATAGATATTTCATCCATTGCACGCCGTACAATTAAGGAAATTGGTTATACGCGCGCGAAGTATGGCTTTGACTCAAGCACATGTGCTGTATTGACTTCTCTTAATGAGCAGTCCGCTGATATCGCTCAAGGCGTTAATGCTGCGCTTGAGACTCGTGACGGCAAAGACATGAAGCTAGAGAATGAAGATATTGGAGCTGGAGATCAAGGACTTATGTTTGGTTTTGCTACAAACGAAACTCCTGAGCTTATGCCGCTTCCTATCGCCTTGTCGCACCGCATCGCTCGTCGCTTGGCTGAGGTTCGTAAGAACGAATCACTTCCATACCTTCGTCCTGATGGTAAAACACAAGTTACGATCGAATACATGGATGGTAAGCCAGTACGTGTAGATACGATTGTTGTTTCCACTCAACATGCTGAAGAAATTACTCTAGAGCAAATTCAGCAGGATATTCTTGAGCAGGTTATTAAGCCTGTTGTTCCTGTGGAATGGCTTGATGAGAATACGAAATATTTCATTAACCCAACAGGACGCTTTGTTATTGGTGGACCTCAAGGTGATGCAGGCCTTACAGGTCGGAAGATTATCGTGGATACGTATGGCGGCTATGCTCGTCATGGCGGCGGCGCATTTTCTGGTAAGGATCCTACAAAGGTTGACCGTTCAGCAGCGTATGCAGCTCGTTATGTAGCTAAAAATATCGTTGCAGCAGGTCTAGCTGAAAAATGTGAAATCCAATTGGCTTATGCGATTGGTGTAGCACAACCGGTCTCGATTAGTGTAGATACGTACGATACAGGCAAAATCGAAGAGGAGAAGTTAGTTGAGTTGATTAATAGCAACTTTGACCTTCGCCCTGCAGGCATTATCAAAATGCTTGATCTTCGTCGTCCGATTTACGCACAAACAGCAGCATACGGACATTTTGGTCGTACGGATGTCGATCTTCCTTGGGAACGCGTTGACAAAGCAGATATGCTGAAAGCACAAGCAGGACTATAATCTAAGACTACATTGCTAACCATGTATGTCTATTCATAAAGCAGTAGCATAGCACGAACAAGATAAAAGTATGCGTCGTTTTCTCCATCTCCTGTTACAGGAAAGGGAAAGCGGCGCTTTTTTTATGTTAATAAGGAGCACTATCGAATTTCTAATGAAACTGAAGTTGTTAATATTTATATATAAACGTTACAAAAAATCAGAGTAACCTAAATTTTTCATCCTAAAAAACCGACAAATAGAGTACGAGTGTATTTTTTGAGGAGTGAATGGAATGAATTATACCCGCAAGCTGTCATTGTTCATCGCTATCGTATTGCTGCTTCAACTGGGCTTGCCAGGCTGGCCAGCAGCTACACAGAAAGTATCTGCTGCTTCTAGTGGTCCAGTTCCGCTTAGCTTCAGCCCTGCTGATGATTTAACGAATGTTCCGCTTGGAACGAATTTAAAAATAACGTTTGACGAAAAGGTAAGACAAGGTGCGAGCACAGCTTATATTACAATCTATGAATCTGAGTTTAATAAAGAAATAGAACGTATTAGTGCAACATCCGGACAGGTATATATAAACTCATCTAATCAAAGCGAGGTTACGATAACTCGTTCAACCAGTTCAGCAAACAAATTTGTAGTTGGTAAAAATTATTATGTACTCATCGATTCTGGAGCTTTCTTAAATGAATCAAATGGGGCGGCTTATTCAGGCATTTATGATGCAACAAAGTGGAATTTCCGCACCGTTACTACTGAGGATACGACTAAGCCTACGGATACTTTGTTAGAGCCGCTAGGAACTGCAGTTCCTATTACAACACCAATCAAGATCACTTTCAGCGAGCCGGTATTCGCAGTGACTGGTAGCATCGAGCTGCGCTCGACGGATGATGTAAGAATGATCCCGGTTACATCAAGCGATGTTACAGGAAGTGGTACGACACAAATTATCATCCAGCCCGCAGGAGCTTTGCTTCCGAGCACTGACTATACGGTGAAGATTCTTGGTAATGCTTTTCAAGATGCTTCTGGCAATACATACAATGAAAAGACATGGAGCTTTACAACGACTTCGGCTCCGGTCAATCTTGCTAATGGACCATTCACACCAGCTGATAATGCAAGTCAAGTGCCAACTAACTCTACGCTAGTCGTGAAGTTTGATAAGGCGGTTGAGGCTCGTCCTAAGAAATATGTAGAGATCAGACAGGTGAACAACAACAAGAACTTTGTGACGCTAGAAGCAACGTCTGAGTATATAAAAGTAAATAATAACGAGGTTACGATAGATCCACTACCCTCGTTTGAGGCGAATACCGCATATTATGTTCTTATAGATCCTGGTGCTTTTACTGAGAAAGGCTCAAATGGGAATCTGTGGTTTTATGGTATATCTGCCGCTACAATCTGGAACTTTACTACTTCCGGAAATGATAGCACGCCTCCGCAGTATACAGCACTGACACCTGCACCTTATGGCACTGTAAATGGCGTCAATTCACAGCTGACTATGACATTTAATGAGCCTGTATATCCGAACAGCGGAAACATCGAAATTCGTCAATCTCTGGGCGGTGCTCTATTCAAATCCATACCCATAACTTCAACGAATGTTACGGGTGGAGGATCGAATACTTTGAAAATCGATCCTGGCAAATCATTCGTGAATAATACGAGGTATTATGTGACGATTGGCAACCGCGTCATACGTGATGCAGCTGTTAATTTTTATAGTGGAATAGAAGGGTCAAGCGGCTGGTCATTCACTGTAACACAGGATTCGGTTAGGCCAACGTTGAATACGGTCAGCCCAGTGAACAATGCTGTGGCTGTTGGCTTGCAGGCGGAATTCACAGCGACCTTTAGTAAACCGATTATGACAGGCAATGGCAAGATCAAATTCATTCCAGCAGGTTCTAGCTCACTTTCAGAGATAGAAGCAGATTTTTGGGTCGATCCAGCGGATAACAAAAGAATGATAATGAAGCCTAAACAAGGGACTTCGTTATGGGCCAATACGAATTATTATATTAATATTGATGAAGATGCAATTACTGATCTTGTAGGCAATCAATTTGTGGGTATTTTGAATCAATATCAATGGACGTTCCAGACAGTAGGCGGTGACAAAACCGCTCCAACGATTTCAAAAACAGAGGCGAGTGGATCAATCGTTAGGTTGATCTATAATGAGCCGCTTAACGCTAACTTGAAACCTTCTCCTGCTAGTTATTACGTAACGGTTAACGGAATGGGATATCCGATCACAAATGTGGCGGTGGCCGGCAATACGGTTTCACTTACACTCTTGAACTCGGTTGGCAGCAATCAGCTAGTGAAGGTATCTTATACGAAACCAACGGAAGGACTCGTTCAGGATATTTCAGGAAATCAAGCGGCGAGCTTCGCGAACATTGAAGTAACCAATGGATTTACCAATACGGTCCCGGCAATTGTAGGAGGCAGTGTATCAGGTGATATTGTGACCCTGAATTTCAATCAGCCTCTAACGACGGTTAATAGTTACGCTTATTCGCAGTTTATCGTTAATGTGGGCGGAACGAATTACTTCGCGAGTTCGATTTCGAATAGCGGCAATTCGGTAACCTTACGTATTAACGGTTCAGTACCAAGCAATCAGACTGTTCTAGTATCGTATACGCCAGGCGCTTATCCATTGAGCAGCTTGTATGGGGTTACTTTAAACGCATTTAGCAATTATAACCTTGCAACAGGTACTTCACCGGGCAATGGAGATACGCAAGCGCCTTTCATACAAGCAATAACAGCGAGTGCTACGATTGTTACGATAACCTACAATAAGGTGCTTAGCTCTTATAATGTACCAGCTATATATCAGTATAGTGTTCTAGTAGACGGCGTCGTCAGAACGGTAAGTAGTGTACGAGTATCTGGGAATACAGTGATTCTAACATTAAGCACCAATATATTAAGTAATCAATCTGTCAAAGTATCCTATTATGCTACTAGTAATACTCTAACTGATCTTTATGGGAATCCGGCAGCCTCGTTCTCAAATATCTCTGCAAATGGGAACATAGGAACGGGTCAGCCCGGTAGTTTGCAAGGTGCCATCTTAAAGGGTGCGTTGTTGACATTGACCTTCAATGAAACATTGAATCCGTCAATCATTCCATCGTCGAGTCTGTTCGTTGTCCGAATCAATGATTTGGTTAGAATCGTGACTAATGTACAGGTAATTGGAAACAGTGTGAAACTAACCTTATCTACTCCGAGCGGCGTGGGGGATCGAGCAACACTCTCCTATTACCCAAATGATTACGGTCTAAAGACACTTGGCGGACAAGCTGTGAGTAGTATCTCTAATACAAATGTTGCGAACCAAACGACATTGTTGGATACATTGACAGGCGATTATGAGCCAGCAGACGATGGAGGGGTCGGATTAAAAACATCCGCGACTACGATCTCATCCGATCAATCACCAGCAGGTGTAACAGCTTCTCGCTATACGATATTGAACGACAAGTTCATTCTTGCAGTTACGACATCACGTAACGCAGGATTAGCAAATCCTCGTATCGTATTCAAGGTGCCGAGCTATGAGAAAGCAGCTATAGTTGGAATTTCTGTTATTGCACTTGAGATGGCAAATAAGCAAGGTGGCAATGTAACCATAGCTGTACAGCATAACGATACAACGTTTGAGCTTCCACTCGATACATTGAATTTCTCGGAGCTGTCATCGATGGTTGGCGGTAATGGAGTATCGAATCAGTTATTAATTTATATTGATCAAGGCGCTTCGAACAAAACAGCTGCATTGACAACAGTGCTGAGAAACTCTAAGGCGAACATTATTTCAGGACCAGTTAATTACGAGGTCATGATTGCCAATGGTGCTAATAAGCAGACGTTGAATAATTTCAGCGGTTATGTATCACGTACAATGAAGACAACAGCATCCGTGAATACGAGCGAGACATCTGTCGTATGGCTTGATCCGGAAACGAATACGTTGTCTTATGTGCCGACACGATTGGTGACATTCAACGGCGTTACGACGGCAACCTTCAAGCGCAAAGGCAACAGCGCTTACGCACTTGTGCGGAATACGTCGAGCTTTACCGACGTATCGAAGCACTGGGCAGTGACGACGATCAATACGATGGCGCGCAAGTATATTGTCGAAGGCAAAACTTCAACGAAGTTTGAGCCGGACAAAAACATAACCCGCGGCGAGTTTGCCACGTACATTGCCAAAGGGCTTGGCCTGCAGGGTGATAAAGCGGCAGCGGCTAAATTCAAGGATGTTACTTCGAACACAGCTATGGGTGCTTATATTGGAGCAGCCGTAAAAGCTGGTATAGTAAAAGGCAATACGGATGGTACGTTTAAGCCAAATAATCCGGTTACGCGCCAGGATATGGCGGCGATGATGATGCGTGCGGCGAAAGTGGCTGAGTTGACGGTCAGCCCGCCGAATTCAACGGCATCCTATTTGCAGAATTTTACTGATAAAGGCAAGATTAGCTCTTATGCGAAGACGGATGTAGCTCATGCGGTTTATTTGGGTATCATTACTGGCAAGAATGCAAAGACATTAAGTCCGCTGACAAATGCGACACGAGCAGAAGGCACAGTCATGTTGATGCGTTTGCTGGAAAAGGCGAAGTTTCTAACACCGTAATAGGATGAAAAAGTCTCTATCTGCGTGAGCAACGCGTGGATAGGGACTTTTTTGTTTTTGATAGAGATAGGGGATATCTTTCATTTGGAAAAAAGTGATAGCAGTCTTTTATCGCGCGTAACTTTTATAATAGAATTGTAGTCTATAATTAGTAGATAATGAGATGGGAGAGTTGTTCATATAATGAGTAAGGTCAAGAACATCGTTGGACGGCCGATAGAAGGTCTGGGCAAACGTGTCATAATTGTAGCGTTGGGTGGAACATTACTCGTGCAGCCGATAGTATCAATCATGCCAGGAAGCTGGCATACAGCAATGATAGAGGCAGCAGAGGCGGCGACGACTACAGCCCCAGTTCTTCAGCTGACACAGCAGTCCTATGTTACTGCAGGAGCTAAGCGTTTGGATTATGTATGGAATACGACTCGCGGCAGTTCAAAAGTACAGACGGACGTGCATGTTATTGAAGTCGATTTAACGAATCCGTATGTGTCGTTGAACACAATGAGCGGTAAAAATAACAATACAGGTAAAACAAATACGATTTTGAATATGTCGAAGGAAAACGGTGCAGTAGCTGCTATTAATGCCGATGTGTTTGTTATGGGAGCAGAAGGAGCACCGCTTGGCGCACAGGTCATAAGTGGTTCATTTTTGACAAGTCCATCGAAGCTAAAAGGCATGTATGCCTTCTCGGTGACGAAAGATCGCAAGCCAATGATTGATAATTATACGTTTGAAGGTACGGTGACTGCGGAAGACGGGTCAACTTTCCCTCTGGAGGGATTCAACCAATCTGCTTATAATCCGGAAACGACTGGAGCTACATATAGCCACGTTGATACGATGTACATATATACTAGTGCTTGGGGCGGTGCAGAGCGTCCGAAAAACTCTTATACGAAACCAAAAGAAGTATTAGTTCGAAACGGCATCATTGAAGAAATTTCTCCAGACAATACACCGATAACAACAGCAATTCCTGAAGATGGTTATATTTTGCGTACGCATGGCAAGGCGTCAGCCTATGTGAGGGAACATTTAAAAGTAGGCCAGCCCATTGCCAGCAATTATTCGCTGGTCTCGCTCACGAGCGGCGCGAAGGTCGACCCGGCTTCTTTTGAAATGATGGTTGGAGGGCATACCTTGCTGGTCAGCGGCGGGGCAGCAGCAGCTTTTTCGCGTGATATAACGGGTGTAAGCGGCTCTTCTTACGTATCTCGTTCAGCAATTGGTTATTCCAAGGACGGTACTAAGGTCTATCTGATAACAAGTGAGCGATATGGTAGCAATACAGGTGTGAACTTGAAGGAAATGCAGCAGATTATGATTCAGCTCGGTGTAGACAAAGGGGTTAATCTGGACGGCGGCGGCTCGACGACTATGATAGAGCGTCCACTGGGCAGCACCTCCTTACAGCTTGCTCATTCTACACAATATGGGACTACCCAGCGCAGCGTTGCCAACGGTATTGGCGTCTTTACAACCGCACCACAGGGCACGCTCAAGGGGATTGAAGTTAACGGAAGCAATGTAATGTTTCTTGGACAGTCAACAACCTTCTCTATGAAGGGATATGACAATTACTATAATCCGATGACAGTTGATAATGCCACTGCGGAGTGGAGTGCTGCGGATGGAGTTGGCAGCTTTGCAGGTAATGTGTTTACAGCTAAGAAAATCGGGAAAACAACTGTGAGCGTAAAGTCTGGAGCTGCAACATCTAAATATGCGGTTGAGGTTATTGGCCAAGACCAAATTGCATCCATGACGATTGATACGACTGCTGGCATGCTTACAAAAGGAGCAACGGTTGCTGTACCTGTAACGGTGAAGCTGAAAAACGGCAAAACGTACAAGCTTAGCGGCGACTCTTTGAAATGGGAATATGTCGGTTTCACAGCCACTCAATCAGGCAATAACCTAACGGTTGATTCGGTTGAAACGAAAACAGGTATGGGCTATGCGATTGGTCGATATGACGGCTATCCGACAATGATTCCATTTACAAAAGGTGAAACGCTCAAAACCTTCGCAGACTTCGAGCAATCGGCTTATGCCATTACAAGTCAAGTAACGCCTGCTACAACTACAGGCAGGGTAAAGCTGGTTTCCGACCTTCCGGGTCAGAAATCACCAAAAGCACTACAATTAGATTATGATTTCACACTGGGAACAGGCACAAAAGCATCCTATGCCCTATTTGGTCCTACAGGACAGACAATTAGCGGCTCTCCAGCCTCGATGACGCTCGATCTATACAGCGATAACAGCTTAAACTGGGTACGCGCAGAGTTTATAGATGCAGACGGCAAAGCGCATCTCGTAGATGTAGCTAAGCAGCTGGATTGGAGCGGCTGGAAGACAGTCAAAATGAATCTATCAGATCTTGGTATGAAATATCCTGTCAAGATGAAGCGTATATACGTGGTTACACTTCCTGAAGGACAAGATGAGCGAGCGGCTGTAGGCGCGATCGGACTGGACAATATCCAGCTGCAGTATCCACCTGCTGTAACAGTTGATACGAAGACGAAAGTCGAGATGACCATAAGCAAGGCAACGGCGACAGTGAACGGCAAATCTATTAAATTAGATACAGCGCCTATTCTCTTAAATGGAACAACCTATGTGCCTGTTCGTTTCGTGTCAGAGGCTCTAGGATCAGAGCTTGTATACGATCATCCAACGAGAAGAGTAACTGTACTGCGCGGTAATAAGCTGATGGAAATGACAATAGGAAAAAAGGAATTCGTAATGGACGGTAAGGTACAACAAGCAGAAGTTGCTCCGATCGTACGCGATGGAAGAACGCTTATTCCGATTCGTTTATTTTCTGAGAAACTAGGATTTAATGTCGCTTATGATATTAAAACCAAAAAGGTTACGATCAACTAACGGTGGACGCAATTTAGGAATTTTGTGGTATGATAGAAAAGTTAAACCTTTAAATAGAAAGGTTGCCGATCTGTTGTGGACCATCTTACAGTCGATCTAAATCGTGTTATCAAAAATGCCATCGAAGTGATGGAGGACAGTAAATACCAGATCTATGAAATCTGTGAATCGGCGCGTACGGAGCTGGAATCTTTGGAACAAGAGCTTGAGGTTGTGCTTCAAGAGACGGCCAGGACCATTGAAAGGGTTGATGAGCTGGAACAAGAGTACCGGCGTGCGCGTATTCGGTTGACAGAGGTTAGTCGTGACTTTGTTCGCTACAAGGAAGAAGACATTAAGTCAGCGTATGAGAAAGCGACACAAATACAGTTGGATTTAATGGTATACCGTGAGAAGGAATCTTATCTAAAGTCGCGGCGTGATGATTTGCAGAAGCGTGTGCGTAATGTAGAGAATTCCATCGAGCGTGCTGAAACGATTGCTTCACAAATAAATGTAGTGCTTGAATATCTATCGGGTGACTTGAATCAGGTCACCCGCATTTTGGAATCTGCCAAGACGCGTCAATTGYTAGGCTTGAAGATTATTTTGGCTCAAGAGGAAGAACGTAAACGGATTGCAAGAGAAATACACGATGGGCCTGCTCAATCGCTAGCTAACATTGTGTTGCGTACAGAAATTGCCGAACGTATGCTTATTAAGAAAGAGTTTGAAATGGTTCATGAAGAATTAATAGATTTGAAGGGGCAAGTTCGTGCTGGCCTGGAGGAAATTCGCAAAATTATATTTAATTTGCGGCCGATGGCTTTGGATGATTTAGGGCTTGTACCGACTCTTCGTAAGTTTACACAGGACTTTGAAGAGAAAACAAAAATACATACCGTTTTTGAACTTGCTGGGAAAGAGATTCGTATGCCTTCTGCTATGGAAGCGGCCATATATCGGCTGGTTCAAGAGGCATTTTCGAATGTATTAAAGCATGCCAGTGCATCCCATGTGTCTCTGGAAATAAACTATCATCCACAATTGGTTTCGATTATTATTCAAGATAATGGAATTGGTTTTGCCAGCGATTTAACGGAGCTGGAGGCAAGTCGCAACTCACACTTCGGATTAGTAGGGATGAGGGAACGAGTGGAACTGATAGAAGGGAGGATGGATATAGACTCAAATCCCGGGAGAGGGACGAAAATTATAATAGATATACCAACTACTGCTGAACATAGAAAGGAGTAAAATAATAATGATACAGAGACCACTGAATAATGGACATAAAATTAAAATTTTACTTGCGGATGATCACCAGCTGTTTAGAGAAGGACTTAAGCGTATTTTAAATATGGAAGAGGATTTGGAGGTCATCGGCGAGTGCGGTGATGGCATTCAGGTTCTTGAATTTTGCAATCATACCATTCCTGAAATTGTACTGATGGATATTAACATGCCGATTGAGAACGGTGTCGTAACGACAGAGCGTTTGAAGGGAATGTTTCCAGATGTAAAGGTTATTATTTTATCGATTCATGATGATGAGAGCTATGTTTTCGAAACGCTTCGTAAAGGAGCGACGGGTTATCTATTGAAAGACATGGAAGCTGAGTCACTCATTAATGCGATCCGTTCTGTGGTACAAGGTTATGCCTACATCCATCCGAAAGTAACGGGTAAGCTAATTAACCAGCTGCGTCGTATGACTTATTTGGATGAAATGGGTATCGTATCAGGTGCTGCGGCGGCCAAAGAGCCAGGCGTGAAATTTGTAGCTGGCGATAACAGTCCGCTTACCCGCCGTGAAGCAGAGGTTCTCAGACTTATGGCAGAGGGTAAAAGCAATAAGTTAATCGGTGAGTTTCTATTCATTAGCGAAAAAACGGTCAAAAATCACGTTAGCAGCATCCTTCAAAAAATGGAAGTTGATGACCGTACACAAGCCGTTATTCATTCCATTAAGTTTGGTTGGGTTACCTTATAAGCTTGCATGAAACGAAAACACTCCACATTATGCCGAAAAGGAATAATGTGGGGTGTTTGTCATTTTATAGATTTAATTGCAACGGTTAAGTCTAAACTCACGATGGTTTTTTTGATAAGGGTCAGACGGCTATAATATTCTCCGGGAAAAGGAATTTGGAATAGCCCGTTCGTCAGCTTTGACAATTTCAAGACGCTATATATCACCTATGATGTTGGATATAGACAGCTTGATTGTTTTTACAAAAGATTCAAAGCGTATACAGGATTCAGCGCTAGCGAATATCGTACTCTTTAATTGTAGGTACATGAAAGTCGGATTGACCATTAAGAAACGGGGGAAAGTGAAATGATAAGCATACATTTGTACGGCGATATTGGACAAGTAGAAGAGGGCATTTTGGAGCTGGCTCGGATTGGAAGGCTTGAACTAAACAATGAAGGAATTCCTGTCCAAATCGTCAAGCGGAGCGGGAATATTTGTGCTTCGTTGGAAAATGGGAAGGGTCAAATCGAGTACGAAGAGCCTCATCATTTCTTCCGCGCGCTTGGAACGTTTATCGAGCACGCCCAAACGAAAGAACACTTTCATTTAATAGAACAACCTGGATTCGATTTTAATGGCCCAATGCTGGATGTCTCGCGCAACGCGGTACTTAAGGTCGAGACGGTTAAGCAAATGATTTGCCATATGGCATTCATGGGCCTGAATGGCCTGATGCTGTATGCTGAAGATACTTATGAAGTCCCGAACCAGCCTTATTTTGGCTATATGAGAGGACGTTATACGGCGCAAGAATTAAAAGAACTGGATGATTATGCAGCACAATTCGGCATCGAGGTTGTTCCTTGTATCCAGACACTCGCTCATCTGGCTCAAGCTCTGAAATGGCCTTTTGCATCTAAAATTAAGGACAACAATGATATTCTGCTCGTTGGCGAGCCGGAAACCTACGTATTTATCGAAGAGATGATTGCTGCGGCAACCGCACCATTCCGCTCGAAGCGGATTCATATTGGAATGGACGAAGCTTTCGGACTTGGGCTTGGACGTTATCTGGAGCTGAACGGTTACCGTGAGCGATTCGAGATTATGAACGAGCATGTCAGCAAAGTGTTGGAGATCACCAGGAAGTATGAATTGAAGCCGATGATTTGGAGCGATATGTATTTTCATTTCCTCTCCAACGAAAAGCATGGATTCCATTATAGTCTGAATGTTGACTTCTCGAAGGAGCGGCTGGAGCAAATCCCGAATGATGTGCAGTTTGTTTACTGGGATTATGGCAACCGGGATCAAAGCAGACATGAGAGCATTATGTCCAAGCATAAGGAATTCGGATCGAACCCGATTTTCGCGGGAGGCATTCATATCTGGGGAAGTCTGAGCCCTAACTACGGTAAAACGTTTATGAGTTCACATCCTGCATTGCTTGCTTGCAAGAGCGAAGGCGTGAGAGAAGTGCTCGCAACGGCATGGGGCGATAATGGGCAGGAAACGAACCATTTGGTCATGCTGCCAGGGCTTCAGCTATTCGCTGAGCATGGCTATTCCGATGAGGTGGACGACGAAATGCTGCGCCGAAGATTTGCAGCATGTACGGGTCTGGACTTGTTCGATGAGTTGATTGGACTGAAGGCAATGGATGAGGTGCCGGGAGTAGAGCAGGGAAATCATTTTATGGCTAATCCATCCAAATACTTGCTGTGGCAGGATGTTCTGCTTGGACTGTTCGACAAGCATGTGGAGGGAGAAGGAGAGAGTGTGTTGCCTCAGCATTATGAGGCAATGGCTAAGCGATGGAGCGACTGCTTGGAAAAGTCTCCATCACCGTATAAGGATATCTTCCGTGTGTACGAGTTGTTAAGCAAAACACTTGCCGTAAAAGCGACACTAGGACTTGAAATCGTTAAGCTTTATCGCGAAGAGCGCCGCAAGGAGCTTAGTGAAATTGCTCAGACCGTTCTGCCTGCTCTTCGTAAGCAGGTCGATGAATTGCGAATTGCTCATCGCACGCTGTGGATGAAAACGTACAAGCCGTTCGGCTGGGAAGTTCTCGATATTAGGTACGGTGGTCTGATGGCGCGGATTGCTAGCGCTGAACAACGTATTCTAGATTATTTAGAGGGACGCGAGTCTCGTCTGGAGGAGCTGGAATGCGAACGGCTGTTGTTTGAGCCGGGCTTTCCAGATAGTCCGATTACCATATGTGCCCCTGGTTATAACCGGATTGTCAGCGCCTCGCCGCTGATTTAAATAGGAAAGAGCTGCCCGCGTGGGCAATGTCATTAAGTTAAGGCGCAGAGCCAGATATCAAGAAAAAGAGCAGGTTATCGAAAAGATAGCCCGCTCTTTTTTTGCGCGAAAATAAAAAAAGACTTGACAAGCAGTTGAAGATGTGTGGCGTAGCCCCTTGAAAAAAACGAGGAGGTTTCGCCAATGAATGAGTACGCGAATTCGCTAAAAGTAACGCTGACATCCCTCATACGAGAAATGTCATCCGCACCAGCACCCTATGTC
>NZ_JBFUHJ010000008.1:0-65860 GCF_056402455.1 Paenibacillus sp. P4_A7
GATATGGAAGGCGCTGAAGAGTTCATACCGGTCGGTTCGGCAGGCGCGTGGAACGAATCTACGAATTCGTACGACAACAATTTTTTTAATGATTCTTATAGGGTAAAGGTAAAAGGGTTTAATCTTGTAGGTTTTGATGGTAATTATAACAACGATAATACGGTAGCGAAAACCAATGATTTTCTTAGTCAAATTACACAAGAAGAAGATTATGATCCAACAAAACCGATATTTGTATCTTCTCACTTCCCAATAAAAGGAACCGTGTGGTCAGGGGAATGGAGCAGCGAAGCAAGTGATCAGGTAGGTAAATATATTGCCGACAACCATTTATCTCAAGTGGTATACCTATCCGGTCATACGCATTTCGACCCGACCGACGAACGTTCTCTCTATCAAGGTGCGGCCACATATCTCGAATGCGGTGCATCGACATATTCCAGTTATATTGATAGCGGTCCGTACGGCGAATATATAGAAGGCACGTATATCAATTACACTATCGCACCTCGCATCGCGAACTTCTTTGAGGTTTACGGCACCAAAGTTATTATCAAACAGTATAATTTAAGTACAAATCAATTTGTAGGCATACCTTTTATAGTAAACGCCGGCGAAGGCAAAGATGCTTTTACATACAACAGGAGCGATACAAGAGAACTCATTGCTCCGCAGTTTGATGAAGGTATTACGGTCAATTCTATCGATTGCACCGAAGTTACTTTTACAATAAAGCAAGCAAATGACAATGTGCGCGTATTGGAATATAATATTCAGCTGATCAACAAGCTCACCGGGGAAGTGGACAAATCGTTCAACAGCCTTTCGCTGCCGCTAGATCATCCATACAATGAATACAAGCAATATAAGATTACTGATTTATTGCCGAATACTCCATATATAATCAGGGTATTCGCCGCGGATTCCATGTATAACCGTTCGTCGCAGGACATTGACATTATAACTGACGGTGTAAATTAAACAGCTTCGCTGCGCCTACTAATTGTGCCAGGAATAAGCTCTGCCCTACCGAAGCTCCACACGGGATTCACCGCTTCCTTCTTCGGTCAGGTCCTTTCGGATTTTCTGCTTTCAACATCATCCTGAACGCCTTGATGTACAAATACCTATTTCCTGTTCAGCCCTTACGCAAGGTGTTGCAACACCTTGCGTACTATAGCTTCTGCTGACTTCCGTACGTTCAGTCAACTCTCGCAAGCAGAGTTACGGATGATTTCCGCTTTACGTACAGATCTCCCCAGGTAAGAATGCTATCCTCCTCTCCATCTACCCGCCTCATTTATTCCCGTTCGCCTTTGGCAGTATGGACTTCGACTTGTCTTTCAGCCTTATATGAGATTCGTGTTCCTCAGGCCGGAGATTTGCCGACGACTTCCTTCAGATTCGTCCCCGCGGTCGACACTTTTGTCTTAAGCTAATGGCTACTACTGCCTTCGCTATTCGGGAATTGAACCCTTGAACTCCAGAGATAGCGCCCATGCTGGGCGCACAAGCAAAAATCCACAACCTCTCGCGGTTGTGGATTTACATGGTGGAGGCGAGGGGATTTGAACCCCTGTCCGAAGATTACGCCACATGTGCTTCTACGGGTGTAGTGACAGTTTTGATGTCACCCGAGTATCGCCCCGTAACCGGCTATACGTTGGGTCAGCCTGATTGTCTTCTTCAGCTCACCGCAGGCGGAGATGAGACAGCGTATTCCACTACTTGTTAGCCCCTAATCCAGTCACATGGCAGATGCTGGGTAGAAGCACACACACAGTTTCTTAGGCTGCGAAAGCGTAGTTTGTTTGTTGTTTGTCATTTAATAGGCTTTAGCGTTGATGTTGAAGTTGAGAGTCTGCAAATGATAAAATTTGACGCAGATAGCTGAAGAAAAACTATCGAATAAGTAGTAATGATCGCAAGAAATTTCATGCAGAAATAACCTTTGGAAATCAGAGTTGAGTATTGATGGCTCGTTGAGGGGATTTACATCTATTTCTTAACTCTTAAATTTTCTAATGAAAGTAATGATATTATATGGTAATATCAAATTAGGTAAATAGTAGAAATTACCTTGAATATTAGCCTTTTCCTTCACTTTTCAATTTGTTACATCTGTCAGTGGGAAATTCTGTATGATATCACTGTGAGAGACTGAACTAGAGAAGGATATTTTCTTCTAAGATGTATTCACTATCATTGTTAAACGTAAGATATAATCACTCATGAAATGACGAATCGTCTCGCCATTCAATAGATGTAGTCTAGTTATAGAAAATCGGTCGGGGGTTCTTGGTTGTGAGCGAAGAAAATACAGTTCAAGCAAAGAAGGGCGTTATGGAGGTAACTACTAAGGATAACGTTACATTCACAATCGTGACTAACGATATTATCGAAATCTCCGAGGATCAGTACAACAAGCTCGTTGAAGTAATTGATAAGAGACCATCTAAAGCTATACGTAGTGGTGGTGTAGATATTCTACCCTTGGAACCTGGGCAAGTTGAAAAGGTTTTAGAGGAAATCCGCCTTAGACTTGGTGATTCGGTAAATCCTTTGGCAGACAATTTGCTGAGGTTGGATGGACATATTATCGATGAACACGCTAATGATCCTGATTTACTTAAGAAGCGGGGATGGTATCGAGAACATATCAAGGATATGTACAGCGATATCGTTAGTGTCGTTCAAAAGTGCATTCATGTTAGAAAGGCGACATTGAAGTTTAAAAAATCAATTAACACTTCCCAACCGAGATTTTCGTTTACATTAGTTGGAGCAAAGGTTAATGGAGATCAAGGCGACTTGTCTGTTTGCTTCTTGGACAATGGGGGTAAACATGTGTTAGCTTTAACAATCCTCGAAAGCAATGAGAGATTTGTCGTCTAAACTTCAATGGGTTTGACTATACTAAATGAAGGAGGGGAACGCAATGGTGGTTAATGTTGCATTAATGGAGGGTGCTGTGAACAATACTCAAGTTACATGCATGTGTGGCGAAGAAATGCATTTGTCTCACGTATTGAAAATGGGTAGGCACGGTGATAAGCTAGTGTCAGTTCTGCATGTACCAGTACATGTCTGCGAAGAGTGTGACATGAAGATCATGAGCGGCCCTGACAGTTTACGTTTTGCAGAACGAGTTGAGTATGCAGCAGAACGCAAAATGTCTGAAATTACTTTTTAATAATGAAAGGGGTTTGCAGATCATGCAAGCCTCTTTTTTTGTTTTGAAGCATTGTTTGTCCCGCTACGGAAGGGAGGGGGAAGCTTATCACTTTCAGACACCTTTAGTTGATCAAAATCACTTATTCAAATGGCCTATTATTGTGGACTAAACCCTAGTAATTATAGGGCTTCTCCAACCCCACGCATTCAAAACAAAAAAAAGCACCTGACACGGCGCTTCTTCTGATAAGGTTGGTGGAGGCGAGGGGATTTGAACCCCTGTCCGAAGATCACGCCACTCAGGCTTCTACGGGTGTAGCCACAGTTTTGATGTCACCCGAGAGACTCCCCTTTATTCGAACCCATCGTTACTATGAAAATTTCACCTAACCATATCATCATAACTTGACTACTAGTTATTAGTACTATATAGTACTAATATGAGAAAAAATACACTTAGCAATAAAGACATTGCGCTACAATCAGCTTTCACATTGTTTCTTACCAAGGGTTTTCAAGCGACAAGCATGGACGACATAGTCGCACATAGCAAAGTCTCAAAAAC
Organism: Paenibacillus sp. P4_A7; assembly: GCF_056402455.1. Lineage (NCBI taxonomy): Bacteria > Bacillati > Bacillota > Bacilli > Caryophanales > Paenibacillaceae > Paenibacillus > Paenibacillus sp. P4_A7. Next base: position 3,740 of record NZ_JBFUHJ010000008.1, read on the forward strand.
CAATATTTATTACCATTTTAAGAGCAAGGAGGAACTGCTCCTCATTATTGTTGATCAGTTGATTTCACACTACGAACAACGGATTAATCACATCCTGTCTCAAAGTGAGACCTCCGTTCTAGAAAAATTAGAAACGTTACTCATCATCCTAACCGATAATACTGAACAAAATAACTACCTTGGAGGATGTCCGTTCCTAACCCTTTACATGCAAACACCCCTTGAAGCTATCGAAGTCAGAGACAGAATCAAAAGCTTTTTTGAACGGCAGCTCCATGCCGTTGAATTGATTTTAGTCGAGGGGATTGCGAAGCAAGAACTAAAGGCGGAACTCCCCGTCCAACAAACAGCTGCACTCATCGTCTCCTCTATCGAGGGTGCTCTTTTCTTAGCTCAAGCTTCTAATAACGCAGATATCATCAAAGCCGTTCATCCCGCTTTAGCTTCATTGCTAAAGTAATTTTTTAGCCACATTAGTACTGGTTAGTACTAATAATAAAACAGGAGGGTTTTTATAATGAATATCTTTTTAACAGGTGGAACTGGTTTTATCGGAAGGCATCTGCTTTCTGAATTGGCTTCTCAGCACCAACTTTATGTACTTATACGTCAAAAAAACCGTTTCCAAGCAATCGTAAATCAATTGCCAACCGATCAACAGCCTAACATCCTGCCAGTCATTGGTGATCTGACACAAACCAGATTAGGTTTAGATGATACTAGCTATGAGCAAATGCTTGCCACTGATCTGATCATTCATGCTGGCGGACCCATGAATATTGAGTTAAGCCTCAGTGAAGCAGAGCAGTCATTCCTCTATCCCGCCAAATCCCTTGTTCAGCTGGCAAAAGATATTCACGCCACAAAAGGTTTAAAGCATTTCATCCATGTCGTAGGTTTCATGAGTCCTTATCATGAACAAAATACAATGTCGGATATTGATCAGCTGCTAGATAAAGAACCGCCCTATGAGAAAATGAAGTTTCTAGCGGACTCCTATATACGTAAAACTCTTCATGCTATGAACATCCCATTATCTACAGTTAATCCTAGTGTCGTCGTTGGAGATTCCTTCTCAGGGAAGACGGAGCAGCTTGGAGGTCTTAGTATCTTAATTGATGCCGTGAGACGAAACCTTATGCCGCTCGTTCCAGGTGGCGACGACTACTGGCTGCCCATGGTACATATTGATCATGTTGCCTCATTTATTGCAAAGCTTGCTAATACAGAAGGATTATCAAGCAATACTTACTATCTATTAGATTCTAAACAAGCGAGTCCATCGATTCGAGTCTTGATTCAGCTTATTGCAAAAGAATTGCAAACAGCCCAGCCCTTGGGAAGGGTACCCCTTCCGTTATTGAAAGCCGTTCTTGGAATGGGTGTTGGAAAGCTCCTTGGTATTCCTAAGGAGTCCATGAACTTTCTTGTAAAGTCAGAATTTCCCGTTAACACTAAATTAGAAATTGAACAAATGAGCGAGATGAAATCATCCATCCTGCCATCTACACTTCCTTTTATAGTCAGCGATCTTGATTATCGGTTAAATCATTTAAGAGTGAATCGGCAGATGAGCTTTTCTCAACGAAGAAGAACGAATTTAATCTCTTTGGAAAAAGATATTCATGGCATACCTGTTATTTTTCTTCATGGGACGTTTAGCGGTGCGGATACCCTATTGCCTATCGCAGGATCTTTAAGTGATATAAATACATGGTTCATTGATTTGCCTGGATTTGGACGCACTCCATACCACCATGAACCTTCTGTCATAGAAGGCTATGTAGACAGTGTAGCAGCCATGATTATCGAATTGAACAGACCCGTAATATTGGTGGGCCATTCATTTGGCGGACTGATTGCCGCCCGAGTGATGCAACGCCAGCCTTCGCTGATCCATCAGCTCATTATGCTGCAGCCAGTCTTGCATCCTGTAAAACCTAAATACAGAATTCAAGTTGTTACAAAACTCATTTTAAAATATGTAAAACCTACCAAACTGAAAAGAGAGCTGCTTCAAAGCAAGAATTTCATAGCATCCAGCGAATATTTTGAGGATTACGCACATTATGTGGTTCATGATTTAAAATCACCCCGCATCCGCACGATTAACGCCGCGGTCATGTCATGGTTAACTCAATCGAAGTCCATTCAACTGAATCCTGAGATGTGGGATGAGACCAAAGTCAAAATATTATGGGGATACATGGACAAAGCACATTATATTCCAAAGCCATATGAACACCTCGATATTACTCGTATTCCATATGGTCATCAATTTCCCATCGAACGTCCCGAACAAACGGCCCACTGGATTCGTCAGGCTTTGAAAGTTTGAAGCGGTCTTTTGGGTAAAAATAGCATTACATGTGTCCGTTAAAATAACACCATCGCTGATTCTACTCTCTACAACAGCAAAAACACTGACCTCGTGCGGTCAGTGTTTTTATGGTGGAGGCGAGGGGATTTGAACCCCTGTCCCGATTTTCTCTTGTTGGTTTATAGTTCGTCATTTGATCCCGAGAAGCCTTATCCTGTATGGCTTCTCAGGGCTTAATTGATTATGTTCTACCGCACATTATTGCCTTGCATTATTACTCATTACCGCTTTGGTCTACATTGTGTCTACAAAATTTGGACAGGATTTCTGAATAAATCCACTCCTTGTTAGCTAGTACCATCGAACCTTTCATACAACTTACAATAAAATTAGGCTTTTTGAACAGCTCTTAAAGGTTTAAATATTATTTTTTACCATTTAATCCCTTATGAAAGCAGGTTCTAAGACTACAAACTCAAAAATCCTGTTTGTTTCAGTTGCCGTGTTCCGTCGGGAATCCCTGGCCGATCCTCGGAATGTACGAGAATATGCCAAGTCCCTTTCGGAAACGCTTGTTCCATGAATAATGGCTGGGGCAGCCAAACCCTGAATAGATTTGATTCACTGAACTCATTACCCGCGGATGCATAATCACACATAACTAGCTTGCTTTCTTTATGTCCGACGAAATGTGACGGTCTGATAAGAAAAGGTACCTCAAAAGCCATCCATACCCCCTCGGGCTTTGATGCAGCAGACACAAGATCAATGTAGGTTTCTTCATCGGAGCAGTTATCCAGGAGAACATAATCAATGTTCCAGTCTTGGTTGTGCTTTCGCTCCATCTGTTCATGATCGAGCCAAAGACTGACATGCTTCTCTGCGTCGGAAAGCCGACTGTCTAATGCAAGTACAATCGGTCCCACCATGACGGCCTTATGGTTTATACTCCCCGGCGCCGTAATCACACGTCCCCTTAAATCCAGCTTCAGGTGAATTTCGTCCCCCGATTTCCATTCTCTGTGGATTTCCGTATACGTTCCGGGTATGCAGGCAATCCGCTCGCCGTTTACTTGAAGTTCGTTTTGTCGGCTCCATGCTGGAATACGAAGCTTTATAGTATAAGAGCAGATTTCACTCTGCTTAACCTTGATTCTAATTTTGTCCAGTTCAGGATAGGCTGTCTCCATCTCAAAGCCGACTTCGTCTCCATTGTTCACTCGTCCACTCCAATTCCCTTGATAATACAAATTTATGGCTATACCAGAATCATCGTTCATGACCGCCCACCCGGACGCGGTGAGGAGTCCGCGTGGACCATTCGCCGAGCAGCAACTGCACTGCACGAGTGGGACCTGCATATGACTAGGTACACGTTCCCCAACCAAAGGCGAAAAATATGCCCACCAGTTGCCGCTCGGAACCATTGCGCTGAGCAATGCATTATATAGCGTAATTTCCATTTCATCTGCCCATTTCGGATCACCTGTAAGACGCAGCAACTGGTAGCAATATTTGATCCAGGTTGTCGTGACACAGGTCTCCATAGGCTGTTCCAGCAGTTCAGTCTGCCTTTTAGCCCCATCGCACCACAATTCACCGCTGGAACCGGAACCTACGATCATACTTTCCTTTTCTCTTACCAAATCGGCAAATTTGATTGCGGCTCCAAGGTACTCATGCTTTCCTGTAGCCCGGTACAATTCGCACAAGCCTTCATAACAGGACATCATTTCGTAACCTTTAGGTGATGCAATTTTCAGGGGTTCGATTCCCGCAATTGCATCCTCGATAAGTCGGATTCCTTTCGGATTGTAAGCGCTCGGTTCGCTCCAAAGCGAAACGAGGTACTCGGCGAAATCAAGGTACTTCTGATCACTTGTTCGCTGAAACAACAATACGACAGGTTCCAGGACGGAACAAGACGATAATGCCTCCAAGAGCGAGAGCCCCGTTTCCGTCAGCTTTTTTCGGCCGGGACCGGATATCCGAATAAGCTCGTCCGTGGCTAAAACAGCCGCTTGCAATGCCTCCTGTTTTCCGGTCAAATCATAGTAGGCGATCAGTCCAAGCAAGGCATACTTTCTTCCCCAGATGTCCCAGTCCCCAAAATCGTTCTCATAGCTGCTGATACGGCCATTCTCCGACTGCGTATCTATCAAACCCTGAACCGCATCAGCCAAAATCGCCCCGTGATGATCAGTTGGTTCAATCTGATAGGCCAGTACTGCGGAGGTAAACCATTTGCCCCAAAATTCCCCCCCCCAACTACCGCCTTCATCCGTTTTATCCCGAAACGGGATCTGGAATAAAGCATGATTGGCGGCCATGACGCCGTTGTGAATACAGGAGACAATTCTTTGCCCCAGATATCCTTCAATATGTACGCTTCCTTTGCTGGATGGTGTTAAACGATCCGTTGCCGTTGCATTCAATTTCATCTTCCAACACTCCTTACGCTCTTTATAAATTCTCACCTGACTGAATATTCATCAGGATACACCCAAGGCGCCCAGAGGTCCTTTGCTCAACACCGGCGTTACCATCATTGAAGTGCAGTGTTTCAGCCTTATCAGTTGCTCCTCCGCTGTGTGCTCCGTCTCCGCATGATTGCTCTGATTGTTGACGATTACTTGTAACCCGGGCCACAGCAAGGGACCAGCACACTCTGTGCCGATCCCCCTTCCTCCCCGGTGCAATCGCAACTTCCCCTCTAAATCGTTCATCCCGTACGAATCAGAAGAGTTTGAATCAACTGCTTATAACGCCGATAAAACCAAGCCGGAAATTTGTCCCCTTACAATTAGGGGTATTTCCATGCACCACTTCCAACTCAAACCGATGATGACTTTCTTGCAACGAGTCCGAAACAAGATAGAGGGAAAACAGCCCATCATCTGGCAGCCACTCCGGCCTTGCACGGTCTGAGAAAACCCAGTCCGAATCATCAATCCGGTAGTTAAATTCAGCCGTCTTCCAACCGAAATCAAGACCTAGTGCCAGACCTTTCCCATAAAAGGAGAAGGAAAGCTTCGCTCCCACTGCCGATGTTTCTAATACTTGATCGATCCAGACGTGATGCAGCCACCTTTTGAGTACCCAGGGACCTTCAATAGATGCGGCTTTCAGAGAATGAAGAGATACCGAATGCCATAATCCATCAAACATGGGTGCCGGCAATGATGTCGGAGCAGCTTTCGATTCCGCTTGGATGTACCTTTCACGCTCCACCTCAAGAAATGCAATTACACCTTGAGCATAGCTCAAACTTCCCCGGGTCGATGGATGGACACCGTCAGGTAGCCATTCTTCCCAACTGAATCTCCCTTTTTTGAGTTCGTTCAAAGCATGGAGTCCCACCCACACAGACCCGATTCCATAATGCTCCGCCAGTTGTTCGAATTCCGCTACGGATGCCGGCATTTCTGCTTGCATCATGGTTGTATACATATCCTGATGATAGGTGTACACGAGAATGACATCGCAATTCCCATTGCCAAGGATAGACCTGATCAGCGTTTCCCTTGTTTTATTCCTCTGCTCGGATCCAACATATAGATCATTGACCGCATATTCGATAAATACCAAATCACATCCACGGTCAATGATATCTCGTTGCGCTCTAAACACCGCCAAATCGCTGCCGGTAGCCCCAATAGCCGCATTCTCAATGCATATTTTAGCTGAAGGAAATTGTTCGCTAAACCATGCAGCAACCGGTTCGGGCCAGTTGTTACGGGGCCTCCCGTCAGTTATTGAGCCACCCATAAAGCCGATCGTTATTTCCCCTTCATTCAACGAATGCCAAGTATGCGACAATAAATTTCTATTTATAAATTCATTCAACCCTATACACCCCGCGTTCTAATTCAAGCGCTACATCACATCTATTAAAAATGCCTATTGTTCCGGAATTAACCCTAACTGATTATCCCGCATCGTATGCGATGCACATGCATCTTAAATGATATTTCAGCCTCTTAATTGATGAATTGCAAATATTGAAGCATCCGCTTCAGTATGGTGACAGCTTGGGCTCGTGTCGCTTCTTCCTTGGGGGAAAATGTGGAATCTGACAAACCCTGCATAATATTTGCATATCGGGTGATTGCTACCGATTCCAACGCCCAATCGGAAATGTCTCCCTGATCTTCGAATTGGTCAAGAACGAATTCCGCCGGATTGACCGTTTTACCGGTGAACTCTATCGCTCGCGCAATCATCACAGCCATCTGCTCACGTGTGATGGTGTCGTGCGGTCGGAAAGAACCGTCTTCATAACCATTGATTATCCCTGCCTTACTGGCTGCTCCGACCGAACCGGAGAACCAAGTCCCTCCTCTAATATCCGAGAATTTCAAATCTGTTACAGTAGTGGACAAACCAAGGGATCTTACGAGTAGTGCTGCGAACTGTGCCCTTGTAATACTTGCATCTGGTACAAATTCCTTATTGCTGATCCCATTGATAATAAGTTTGTTTGCTAGCAATTTGACATCCTCTGAAGCCCAGTGTCCAACAAGATCGTTAAAGGATCTCTCCGATTCAATTACCGTGTAAATACTGTTATGAGGGGAATATACCGTTATCTCAAAACGATCATCTTCACGGGAAATTACCGAAGGCATAAAATGTAAGCCGTTATCGTCATCAACCCATACGGCCGTCACTTTCGAAATATCCGAAGCAGCAGCAAACGAAAGTGTTCGACTGATATAGATGCCGCTGAAATCCGTGGCTTCTTTGCCATTGTATTCAACTCTGAAATCAACAGGACTTGCCAACATATGCATGAATCCCATTTTTACAACTTGGCTTTTAATGACACCTGCCATTTCTTCGGCTAATTTAGTAATCGTAATGGTGATCTTCGTATCCCTAGGAATATTCTTTAAAATTTTTGCAGGAAGTAGATAACTGGCACCATCCACCTTGATCAGTAAGCCTGCATCAGACCATTTCTCTGCCGCATCCTGAAGAGCTGAAGCGGGAACATCAACCTTGACCACAGGATCCGTGTTCTTCACCTCGAGTATGAGTGCAGATTGTTTACTCAAGGAGAAAGCTTGCGCCAGGACGTCCGCAGTCACCGCTAATCTGACTACTGTCTGATTATTGTCATTCTTTTCTCTAGTCACAGTAACTTGTAGCCCGCTGTTACCTAACTTAACATCGGTAGGATTTGTCGGGTTACCGGGATCGCCAGGAGAATTTTCTCCTTCACTTGGCGGCAATGCTTCTCCCCATACCTTAAATTCCCTACTACTCGGCCAAGCGTTGGCATCGGTGATTGTCATTCGTACATATCGGTAGATTCCTTCTACTTCTTCGGTAATCATTGGACCTTGCATGCCATCTTTCGTTCGATCAACAAGGGTCTCCCAATCCGAACCGTTCGCCGAACCTTCGATCTTGTATTTGTAGGTCTTGATATCAGTGTCCGCAAACCATTGGAAGACATGAGTTAGGGAATACTTCTCACCGAGATCGACTTTAAACCATGATGGATACTTCACACCATCCACCAGCCATCTTGTCTCAGGATTTCCATCTACGGCAAGATCCGGGGAGAACAGCGCATCTCCTCCGTAATTGGTGTACTCCGAAGCGGTTGCCTGTTTTTTGTAAGCGAGATTCACTTTCTGCCCGATGATATTGACCGGAACGGTACCAATTACTCCTGAACCATCTCCAGCCTCCGCACGAACGAGAACCGTTCCGTTTTTATTTGGATAGAGCAGCCCAGTGTTATTTATAAATGCCACATCTGTAGGCGATTTGCCGTCTTCTGCCCAAACAGACCATGCAACGGCTTTGTTTGTTGCATTTGCAGGCAGAACATCGGTAATCATCTGTAAACTCTGCCCGTTTAACGTGATTTCATTCGTTCCTCCCTCGCCCGAAACTTCAATGGTAGCTACGGGGATATTGTCCGGGATGACTTCACCGGTACTGCCATAGATTTCAAACTCTTTGCTGGACGGCCAGGCATTGGCTTGAAGGAACGTCATTCTTACATACCGATAGCTCCCATTGACCACTTCTGTGATCTTTTCCCCGGTGACACCCACTATACTGCGGTCTACCATCAACACCCAGTTTTCACCGTCTAATGAACCCTCTATTTTAAATTTATAGGTTTGGGATACTGCCGCATACTGAATGATTGTACCGAGAGCTTTAGGCTCCCCCAGATCAACCTGTAACCAAGATGGATATTGCACACCATCTACAAGCCACCAGCTATCCATATTGCCGTCAACTGCGTTGGACGGATAGTAGATTCCTGCTACGCCATAATCGGCATAGGTAGAGGCGGTTACAGTTTTACCCCGCGCAAGGTTCTCTGGCTGATTGCTAATTGTGATGATTTTCTCGCCCTTTAATTCCGGCTGACTGTTGTCCGTCACTACCACTTTCACCTGACCGTTCGACTTAGCCGTTAGCAGACCGTTGCCAGATATTGAAGCCTTAGTTGTGAGCGTGACCCCATCCATCTCGTAAACTTCCCACTTGACGGACATAAAACCGTCATCACCCAGTGGCTCTGCTTGATAGTCCATTTGCAATGTTCCATAGGGCTGGTAAATTGTGTATGCTCCGTTTGCAGTTGTTACAGTCAAACTTGTAGCATGCTTAATGGTAAGTAACTGCGGAATCTGATTTTTGTTTGGGAGCAGATTGTCCGGTTCGGTCGTCGCGTCGGTGAAGATTCTTCTTATTGCATTGAGGTAATCGAACCCATACTTTTCTGTAGGTGCGATATAATGGCCCTCAGCATACTCATTCCAGTTGTCGAGAAGTAGCAATCTGCCGCCCAAATTTCCATCGGATTTGGAATTCATTCTGGTTTTCGCTTCGTCCAAAAGTCCTTCATACAAATCCGGGGGGATCTCCCAGACGGGTRCAGGCGTGCCCCACGGCCGTGCATCCCAACCGCTTGATACAGTCATAACATAGGGAACTTCGCTGTTCAAATCGAAATTATTCCACGAATCGATGTGAGACTGGACATAGCTCTCAGACGTGATGTTCGCTTCAGATGGTTTCGTGTCCATAAAGGTCGGGATGTGATAGGAATATATATAATCGATTCCTATGTCTTTAGCGGCAGCGAAACTTTGTGTTGTATTCGAGTTCTCGGCTGTCATCAGGATAACGCCAGGATAGCCGGCAGCCGCCACTGCCTGGCGGAATTGGATAATGGCATTCTTGGCATTCTCTTCCCCACCGACATCGCTGATGAATTTGGACAAGCTGTAGATAGATAATATTGGCTTGCCTTCAACTTTCAGATAATTGGATTTAGAGAAATACTCCTCTATCCAGAAAGGGACCAGATTGTTCAGGAAATCATTTATGTCCGAGACACCGTCGGCTGACTCATTGGAATTTTCCCATTGTATGGCCCATTTCAAATACTCCCTATGCTGAGCGCTGTTGGCCAAGGAGTGCGTCAAGCCATCAAAGGAGGACATAACAGGGGCTTTGCCCATATTTCCTTTTTGTCTAAACCAGCATGAAAACAAACCGTCTATGCCGTTCTCGACAGCCATCTTGATCTGCCAATCTGTCGACACGTCGTAATTCTCGTCATAATAACCCATGAGGGGAGTCCGCTCCGGATAAAGAACGGGGTTCGTGCTTTCCCAGAAATAGCGGCTTCCCCACAAGTTGCACGACTGCGCCACTACGATTTTGTCACCGGTATCGACAGGAACAGGGGTCGGAACCAGATCCTGGGGCTGAGCATAGGTTTCGCCTTTGACTTCGAGCTCCATGCTGCTTGCTGGGCTCCCGTCTCCAGAACCGGTAATCACAAGCCTGACAAATCTGTATCTTCCCTGTACAATTTCTTCTATTATGCTGCCGTTAACACCGGTTTGGGTACGGTCAGCCAGAATGGACCAGGACCAGCTGTTTGGCGTATTTTGATTGGAACCTTCAATTTTGTAGTACCAAGTGGTATCTGTCTGAAAATGCTGTTTCACTACCCCCAGCGTGGAGATCGCATCCAAATCAACGATAATTGTTTGAGGGAATGTTGCATTCGCTGCTACCCATCCTGTGTTAAGATCGCCGTCTACTGCTTTAACTGCGGTATTGATCCCCAGGTGAGAGGAGGAGTCGGCCCGGCTTCCCAGAGCTATATTGGCATACCCGCCCTCATAATTTGTATAGGAAGACGTGGTTAAAGGCTTATTAAGCGCAATGTCCATGGCCGTTTCTGACGCTTCAACTTCATTCTCTTCCAGACCGATAATGCCCAAACACGGCAAGAAAATTGAAAGGATTAAAATACAGACTGCGATTTTGATCATTAGTTTCCGATACAAAAACCCCATCCCCTTCCACATATTTACTTCTAAACTGTCCTGAAAGCTTCACGTACAGCTTCCAAATAGGAAAAGCCATATTTTTCGGTTGGAAAGATATAATGCCCTTCTCCGTATTCATTCCAGTTATCCAGCAGAATTATAGTACTTTCCAATCCGCCGCTGTGCCGGGAATCAAGCTCCTGTCTAGCAGTTTCGCACAATCTTTGAAAATCACGGGGTTCAAGGCGCCACGTTTGGTCTGTGCAAGAATAATTCCACGGTGCCGAGTCCCATCCCATGGAACAAGTCACGATATTAGGAACAGCCCCCAGGGACTGCACCTCCCAGCATTTCTTCTGCGCGAGAATAATGGAATCGGGATTGTCACCGAAGAATTTCGCTCCGGGATTCGAAGAGCCATCTGCAAACGTAGGCCAGTGATACGAGAAGCTGTAATCCAGACCGATATCTCTCATAAGCTGATTCCGCTCTGTTATCGGCCCCCAGCAATATTGACCGAAAATGATCAAACCTTTAAATCCAGCCTCTATACAGCGCTTACGCATATTCTCAATCGCTCTTGCAGCAGGAAGACTTCCACCAAGTTGCTCAACCAGCAGACCGATATTGTAAATCGACAGAACCGGCTTTCCATCCAGTACAAGGTAATTGGATCTAGAAAAGTACTTTTCCACCCAATATGGCAGCAGATTTTCAATGAGATCCCTTTCAGAATCCACTCCGGAAGCGATGTCGTTAGCGTTCTCCCACATGATCATAAATCTCATTAGATCTCCGTACCTGCTGAGTTCCAGACCTCTTAGCCAATGATCGTATTCGGCCGTAATCGGACGCTTCCCCAAATTATTTTTGGATCGATACCAACAGTTCATAAAGAAGTGAATGCCATGCTCTAACGCAAATTTTATCTCCCAATCAATGAGACGGGGGTCCGCCTCATCATACCAACCAAGTACAGACTTTCGATTTGTAAAAGGCTTGATTTTCTCCCATGCGGAAGAGCTGTTCCACAGATTGCATGCTTGTGCCCCCACCAGGTATTTACCAGTTTCAATCCGAATGGGTTGTATTGGCTGGCTGCTGTAATCCCGAATCTCGTCGCTTGCCATATGTACCGCCCCCTTTTTATCAAGAGAACTCCGCCTTTATGTAGATGTAAGGGGGAGTTCTCATTTTGCCTGTCTTTGTATGGAGGTTAATTATCAGTTAAGCTCCGAGAGGGCTTTCTTCATTTCCCCGTCCCAGAAAGTGTAAACCTTGTCAATCCCCATCTTCTCAAGTTCCTTGATGATCTTCGCTTTGTGACCGACGAAGTCATCCGCAAGAATGAGCTTGATGACCTCCTGGTTCAGATAATTGACGATACGGTCCGAAATCAGCTTAATCTCATCTGGCTCACTAGGCGGCAGCAACGGAGAAAGTTCTGCCACGCGTGTTTTGCCGTACTCTTGGCCCTTGGGCGGTATCTTGTTCGGAAATTCCGCATTGTAGTACGAAGTAATTTCCTTTTTCAGCGCATTTTCGGGCTTTTCCAGTTGGATCTTCATGTAGGATTGATTATTTCTGAAATCAAGTGGATTCTTAGTGCCAGGGATGAACCCCGTTATATCTAGTCCGGATTGGTTCGCATATTTCCGATATCCGAACTTCAAGGCGTTTTCGGCGTCTTTCTCGTTCTCGAAATAAGTATCTGTATATTTATACTCACCGTTCTCGTTTACCCAATCCTGTCCTTCGATCCCATTAATAATCGTAAGCACGCCTTCAACAGAATAGAGGTAGTTGATCAATTCCATTGCTCTTTCTGGATTTTTCGAGTCTTTGCTGATTGCATACACAAAGTTTTGTCCTTTGTTTGCCGTATTGTAATAATAGTTTTCTCCACTCATAGGAATTGGGTTGTCTGCGGTCCAACCTTTATCGTAGATCTTCTTGGATTGGAAATAGGCGTTTGATCCGCCAATCACCCAGTTAATATAGGTGGCAAGTACCTGTCCAGTATTATATTTCTGAACAGCCTGATCATACTTTTGCGTCCAACTGTCCGGATCAATGAGCCCCGCTTTGTTGGCCTTATTCCAGAAATCAAGATCAGCCCAGAATCCCGAGTTTTCATTCGTGTATTTGTTGAAGTATTCGAAGGACTCCCTGTCGATTTGAAGAATATTCGTCAGTCCGCCTATCACTTCTGCTCCTTGACGTCTTACGTTCCAGTGATCGGCCAGTATTCCGTAGCCCCAGTCCAACCATAATGAGAACCCGTGGTAAGGCTTTCCGTCTTCATTTTTAGGATGAAGCTTTTTCATCTCTGCGACAACCTTGATATAATCATCGGGTGTTTCGATTGCTGGGTAACCGAGCTCCTTGTAATAATCCCATCTTACATAGGGACCCGCCCAGATCGTTTCAGGTAAAACTGGGCCGTCAGTGCTAATTTCGGAACCAAGGAATTTCAATTGCCCATCTCCGAACATATCTTTATAATAAGAAATCGTTTCCGGACTGATGTTCTTTTTGATGTCTTGTCCATATTTTTCAAGAAGTGGTTCCATATCAATAACTAGGCTTTTCATTTGATCAAAGTTCTTCTTGGGAATAACCATAATATCTTTCAGATCGTTAGTGGCGAGAATGGCTGCCAGCTTCTCATCGGATGGCTGGGTTTCCATATCGAGTTCAATATTAAACTTCTCTTCGATATGCTTCATAATCGGATCGTCCTGACGTCCTGTCGGGGAACTGGCCCACAATTCTGCTGCCCAGAATGACAAGCCTACCTTTTCCCTCGGATTTTCCTGAGCGACTGTCTCACCCTGATTCGTTGCCGCTTGTTCAGCACCTGCGTTAATGTTTTTCTGCTCGCGATTGTTACCTGCGCACGCAGTGTTAAACGTGAGTGTAGCAATGAGGATCACTGCCGACAAGTTTCTCATTCGCTTCTTCATACCCAAACCCCCTGTTATTTTTTCATAATGCTTATTGGTAACCTGCAAGCAGGCCAATAACGAAAGTTATCCTTTCACCGATCCAAGCATAATGCCCTTCACAATAAACTTTTGCATAAACGGGTATACAAGTATGATCGGAAATACTGTTACCATAGTAATAGTGGTCTTGATCGAAAAGGAATCAAGTTGCTTGCTGCTTGCAACATTTGCCAGTTTGACATCACCCTGCATTGCTGCTCGGGCAAGAGACTCCGCCTGCTGCAGGTAGTTGTAAAGCATGAGCTGCAACGTTTGAAGATTCGGATGGGATACAAGGAAGAAATTGTCCTGCCAGGCATTCCATTGGCCCACCGCATTAAACACCGCTACAGCTGCGATTACCGGCAGACAAACCGGTGCAGTAATCCTCCACAAAATCGTAAAGTATCCAGCTCCATCGACTAGGGCCGACTCCTCAAGAGCAGTCGAGATCGATTCCATGTACGTCTTGATCAATATAACTGCGAAGGGTGAAATCATTCCAGGCAGTACATAGAGCCAAAAGGTGTTGTTTAACCCTAAGGTTTTCATGATAACGAACCAGGGTATGAGTCCGGCGTTGAAGAAAAGCGTAATCACAGTAGCTCTATATATCCACTTTCTACCTGGAAGAACATTCTTAGTTACCACAAATGCCAGCATTATGGAGAAGAACAACATCAAAGCAGTCCCAACGATCGTTCTTGCGGCTGAGATACCGAAAGCCATCAGGATTCCGTCCAACTTTAGAACACTTTTGAAATTATCTAGATGGAATCCGATTGGAAAGTAAAGCACCTCTCCCATAGCTACAGCGTGCGCATCACTCACAGAGGCAATAAAGATATAATAGAAGGGATAGATACACAAGAGAGTAAAAAGCAAGAAAACTGTTGCATTGATAATTTGGAATGTATAATCTCTCTTCTTCATCGTTTTTCCTCCTTGTTAAAATATCGACTGGTTTCTTAATTTCTTCGAAATATAGTTGGCACTGAACAGCAGAATAATACTGATAACTGTCTTGGCCATTCCAATCGCCGTAGACATCGGATAATTGTTGAGTGTGATGCCAAGCCTATAAACATACACATCCAGCACCTGAATCTTAGATTGGGTAAGCCCATTCTGAAACAGAAAGTATTGTTCAAATCCCGTATTTAGCAGCCCGCCGATATTCAACAACAGCAGTGTGATGAAAGTGGGAATCAGACCGGGCATAGTGATATGCCACATCCGCGTGAATCGACCCGCCCCATCCACCGAAGCTGCATCGTATTGTTCCTGATCGATCCCTGCAATTGCAGCAATATAGATGATGGCTCCGAAGCCCAGCGATTTCCATATCGAGATGGCTGTTTGAAAATACCAGACAATGTCGGAGTTTGCCAGAGGGTTAAGCGGTTCAGAGATCCAACCCAGATTGAGCAATACTTTATTAAGAATGCCATCCCCTGGGGCAAATATAGCGTAAGCAAAAGAGAAGACCAGAATCCAACTGATAAAATTGGGTAATGTGCTTATCGTCTGAATAAGCTTCCGTAGTCTGCTATTCGTCATCTCCATAAGGAAGATGGCAAATATTACAGCAATCGGCGTAGATAACAGACTGAGAAAACTAAGAACAAGAGTATTGCGCAGCACGTTGGACAACTCAGGGTCG
The DNA here is from genome assembly GCF_056402455.1 of Paenibacillus sp. P4_A7. Taxonomy (NCBI): domain Bacteria; kingdom Bacillati; phylum Bacillota; class Bacilli; order Caryophanales; family Paenibacillaceae; genus Paenibacillus; species Paenibacillus sp. P4_A7. The sequence continues at coordinate 19,028 of NZ_JBFUHJ010000008.1, forward strand.
TCAAACGCGAACACAAACCACTTAAAGCCCACAAACTCGGTATCTAACAATTTGAGTCCCGGTTTGTAATCGAAGAATGCCATGGCCCAACCCGCCAATGGGAGATAAGAAAATACAATCAAGATAATAACGCAAGGAATTGCCATTAGCAGTAGGGTTATTTTCCCTGAATCCATCCCCTTATTCCTTTTGGCCATGTACACCTTCTGTTTATTGACATGCAAGTTGTTTGTTGACATCTAAGTACCCCTAACCTATGATATGTTTGATTTCTGAAATCCCATAGGTTCATAGTAATACGATCTCATAATGGAATGCTATTCTTAGAATTTTAGGAATTTGCAATAATTATGAACTCTTTGCCTGGAGGTTAACCAAACGATGATATCACTGTATTCAAGATTTATTAAACGGAAATTTTTCAATCGACTTCTTATCATATACACGGCGATCATTATCCTCACGGTCATTCTATTCAGCATGTCCGTCATTCACAGTCTGAAGCGGTCCGCCGAACAAGACGGTCTTCACAAGGTCAAAGAGAGCGCTTCCAGCGCAATGAATTATATGGAAGAAAAATCCGATTCTGTAACTTTACTGACAAGGCAGATTTATCTTAATCCGGTACAACACCAAAGTATGATGGACTTTCTTTCCAGGACAATTACCAATTACAACGAAGTTGATTACATAGGAGCATCTGTGATCAATAACTACCTTAATGCAGTTGCATCCCAGGATAACGATATCTTTGATGCCGTACTGTATAAGAAGATCAGCGAAGACCTCATGTTTACCTCTAATTATTTGATCTTGAACAGCCAGAGTTTCATTGCGAACAACACATCCTCTTTCAGGAAAATGGACGATGCTTTTTATGGTCTCTCGATTACGCCCTCATATCTTCAAGATTATGCAACTTCAAAGCAATTGCGAATTTTTTCGATTTCATCGAACATCCGCGCTCCCTTTGCCCTTTCCGATAAGGATAACACTTCATTGTACAACCGAAGCATCGCCATCCTGACCGTAAACTATAACGCAGAACGAATTGTCGGCCATTTCGACAAAATTGTTAGCGGTAAGTTTTCACCTGAAATTATTGTGTTAAGTCAAAACGGTGACGTGATTTTGGACACTACCGGCGACTATTACGGGAAGACATACCCTCATTTCCGGCAAGACAGTCCGACACCGATTACCCGTTTGGAGGAAGCCAGTCTCGTCAGTTCCTTGTATAATGAGAAACTCGGCTATTATGTCGTAGCTATACTGCCGCGGTCTCAAATTATGGTTTCCATCCAGTCTTCCATAAACACGGTTGTACTTATCGCTGCAGCGTGTGCGGCGTTTGCCTTATGTTTCGGTATAGTCAGTATTCGGTTATTCTCAAGAAGGGTTAATCTCATCAATAAAGCAATCCAGAAAGTACAGATGGGCAATTTGAATTACCAGATTCCCGTCAGCAAGAATCAGGATGAGATCAACAGCATAGCGGTTAATTTCAATCATATGTGCAATACGCTCAAGGATTATATCAATAAGATCTACATTTCTGATTTATTGCAGAAGGACGCCCAGATCCATGCGCTTCAAGCCCAAATCAATCCCCACTTTTTGTACAACACACTGGAAGTAATCCGAATGGAAGCATTATCTTATGGAGATGAGAGTACAGGGCATATGATTGAGCTTCTTGCCCAACTGTTCAGAAATAGCATCAAAGGAGAGTTGGTCGTTACGATCAAAGACGAGTTGGAATTCTGTAACAGCTATCTCGAAATGTACCACGTCAGGTATAGTAATAACCTGGTATTCGATTTTCGAATCGATGAAAGCATTCATCGATTCGGTATTCCCAAGCATCTGTTGCAACCGATCATTGAGAATGCTTTGATTCATGCTGTAGATCATTCAAGACCCGAAAACCATATAACGATCCACGGTTACAGGCAAGAACAGCAGATTGTGATTGAAATATCGGATGACGGGCGGGGGATGAATGACTCAACGAGAGATCAAATCAGAGAACAGCTCAGAATCACTAGTGAAATAAACCACAATAAAATTGGTCTTTCCAATGTTCATAGGCGTATTCAATTATTATTCGGTAAGGAATACGGAGTGGATATTGACAGCAAATCCGATAGGGGCACTACCGTACGTATCTGTATTCCAACAAAAAGCCGAGAGGAGATGCTGAGTGATGTACAAAGTTTTGCTGGTTGATGACGAGCCGAAAATTATTCAAGGATTGCAGCGTTTGGTTGATTGGGAAGACTACGGCATGGAGGTAGTCGGCACAGTCCAATCCGCAGCGGAAGCGATGGCGATCATGGAATGCAGAACGATTCACGTCCTGATTACTGATATAAAAATGCCTAATATGGATGGACTTCAATTGATCCAATGGACAAAGTCCTTCAATCGGCTAATCAAATGTGTCATTCTTAGTGGTCATGCCGACTTCCCGTTGGTGAAGGAAGCAGCTGTGCTTGGAATTGAGAATTACTTGCTCAAACCGGTAAATCGGGAAGAGTTGTCCGACACACTGATCGGGATCTACTGGAAAATAGAACGTTATTTATCTGAACAAACACAGTTGAGAAGCGATGCAGTCATTCTGAGAAATAATATTATCAACCGTTGGCTAGTGAATCGAATCAGACGCCAGGAACTTGAGCAAAGAGCCGATTTGCTAAACATCAAATTTGATTCTCCTTATATCATCGTCAGCTTAATAAAGATTTTATATAGAGATTCCGATACCGATCATGACAGGGATTTGATTCAATATGCCGCCGAAAATATTTGCTCAGAGCTTGCAACGTGGGCTGTTACAGTCTGTGATCCCTATGGACATATCGTATGTATATTTCCTAGCGATTCTGAAGACAAAACTCTGCAAATACAGAATGTTTTAAGGGAATGCTCTGAATCAATTACAGCCTTTCTTAAACGTGATGTGTTTATCACGATCGGGACCCGGGAAAGGGAGCTGCCCGACGTCCATCTCAGTTATAAACGTGCTCTGCATTTAATGGATTACAGCCTTGTAATGCCAATGAATACAATTATGGATGACTCGGAGCAATCTCCCCTGAAAAGCATCATTCCAATCAACATCGATTATAATCGGTTACAGTCTTGTTTGATCAACGGGAATGGCGCCGGAGTATTGACATTTATTGAGGAAACTTTATCCGAACTATCCAGTATAGGAGGTATTTCGCCTTCGCTCGTACAGAACGTCACTATTGAAATTGCTCACCACTTGCTTAGCTATACCCATAAAATAGACCCTGATCATGCGTTTCAGATGAAAAATCAGGGAAGTCTTGTAGCAGAGTTGCAGCAACAACAAAACATGGATGAACTAAGGCAATGGCTTATTTCGCTAGCACAGGCAACTTTTCAGATTGCTCATCTGAGAGACGAAGATATGAATCCGATCATCAAGCGCTTGCTGGACTATGTTGACCGTCATTATATGGAAAACATTTCACTCAAAACCATATCCAACGCTTTTAATGTGAATGCGGCGTATATGGGACAACAATTCATAAAGGCCATGAATGATACTTTCTCCAACTATTTAAACATCAAACGTATCGAGAAAGCCAAGGAATTGATTATGACAACCGATTTGCATCTGCAGGAAATTGCGATCCGAGTCGGTTATCATAACCAAAGTTACTTCAACAATATGTTTAAGAAACATACCGGTGGTTACCCTACGAAATACAAAATAACTGCAAGAGCCCTTTATTCCTAGCTACTTGCGTATTCCGGAAACTTTGGTCAGTTATTCCGGTAATGTTTAGCCACTTATTCCGGAAAGTATTATCCACTTTAACCCTCTCCATACGGCTTCTCTATTACATATCAGTTTTTCCAGTTTTGGGCAAGGAGGCGAGCATTTTTCTCATCGAGTCTCCTTGAATATCGAGTCGATAGGCACGGTGGATGAGGTGATCAAGAATGGCATCGGCCAAGGTTAGATCAGCGAAATGTTGATGTCACAGCTTGATCAGTAGTTGGCTCGCCAAACATGTGGCATGCAGGGATTCGCGGTCATCTAGGATGTCGAGCAATTCTCTGCTTTCTGCAGTTCCCAGAGGGGCGAGTCCCCAATCATCAAGGATTAAGAGATCTACTTTGGTTAGATGATTGGCTAGTTTTCCGTAGGTGCCGTCTCCTTTGGCGAGCAGAATATCTTGAAAGAGGCGTGACATTCGGTAATAACGGACTTGAAATCCCTGGCGGTAGGCGGCAGTGACGATTGCGCATACCATGAATGTCTTTCCAGCGCCTGTTGGCCCTGTTACTAGCAAATTGTGATGAGAAGTAAGCCACCCTCCCTTCAGCAACTGGCGGATTAGAGATCATCAAGCTGCCTCGGTGCTTCGTAATCAATATCCTCCGGACTCGCCTGGATTTTGAGCCGTGCATCTCGTAAAAGTTTGGTTTAAGGTTTCTGACACGCCATCACCTTCTATTAAACGTGGTGGTAGACCGGGGCTTAAAGGATATGGGCGACGGATTCCCACACTACCCGAAATCGAGATCATCCATGAGATTCCTGCTTAGACTTGCTGCTCTGCGATCACAATCAGTATGTGTTGAAGATCATGAGATAAATTTTGTATTAGCTCATGACGAATATTGTAGTGAGTGTTGGGACGAAAGGGACGCGGGAAAAGTGATTTTTCAACAGCACATCCAAACTTTTATCATTCACACGATCCAGATTAACAAATAATTAATTGATTCGCATACCATATGCTACGAATTATTGTAGACAAAATGTCTACTACTAATCCAAAAAGTTATACTATAAATTTATGAAGTCTACACTCCGTCTACAATTTCCACCCAAAGCAAAAGCCCGATCGCTTGAGGTCGGGCTTTTCATGGTGGAGGCGAGGGGATTTGAACCCCTGTCCGAAGATCACGCCACACAGGCTTCTACGGGTGTAGTAACAGTTTTGATGTCACCCGAGAGACTCCTTCTTCATTCACATGAAAAATCTCCAAGCATTAGACAGATGTACAAACCTCCCCCTTCCTCACTGAATAATATACCGTATTAATGAAAAGAGGGGTGAAGGATATCAGAACGTTTAAGGCATGCTTAAAAGGAAGAAACGAAGTACCTCCTGTAAGGACAATTTCTACAGGAAATGCTGTTTTTCGGCTTAACAGTGCTGGTGATAAGTTATTTTTTAGGCTAGTCATCCGAAATATTAACAAAGTAACCCAAGCCCATATTCATCTTGGGCAAAGAGGTGAAAACGGTCCCGTAGTAGCCTTTCTATTCGGGCCCTCGAAATTTGGCATTTCCGTAAAACGAGGAGTTATTCGGGGAACCCTTACTCGAAATGATTTAGTCGGCCCTCTAAGCAGAATGACGATCCGTGATCTAGTTCGTCAATTTGAAAGCTGCAACGCATATGCCAATGTACACACCATACAAAATCTAAATGGTGAAATCCGCGGCCAAATCATTTCGTAAATCGTACATGAATAAGTAAAAAAGACGTGCTCGCGCAATCAAACCCCGCTCCCTCCTTCGGAGTGGGGCGACTCTCCTAAATCATCTCCAACCACACAAAAAAGCCGACCTCATGCGGTCGGCTTTCTTGATGGTGGAGGCGAGGGGATTTGAACCCCTGTCCGAAGATCACGCCACACAGGCTTCTACGGGTGTAGTCACAGTTTTGATGTCACCCGAGTATCGCCCCGTAACCGGCTATACGTTGGGTCAGCCTGATTGTCTTCTTCAGCTCACCGCAGGCGGAGATGAGACAGCGTATTCCACTACTTGTTAGCCCCTATTCCAGTCACATGGACGATGCTGGGTAGAAGCACGCACACAGTTTCTTAGGCTGCGAAAGCGTAGTTTGTTTGTTGTTTGCCGTTTAATAGGCTTTAGCGTTGATGAAGCAGACGACTCCCTGCTACCCGCAACCCGCGCTCGTACAATCCCCGTCGAATCCATAAACGCCCCCAATTGGGCATAAACAATCGGTATTGAATCCCGAAGTTTAGCTAGGTTGAGGACTCAGGATTTAGGAACAACATCGATAGATATTAGGTCTAACGAGTTGTTATAGATCATGAGCACGAATGCTTAACACATTCACTATTAATTATCTTGCCGTTGCTACTGCCTTAGTATACCACGAAAGAACAGCATGTGTACAAATATGTTACTGGAAGTATTGGTTGCAATTATCCATCGCTGCCAGTAGTTATTTCTGCTTTTCTCTAAGAGCACGCTGAATATCACGCTGTGCATCACGCTTCGCTGCAGTATCCCGCTTGTCATACTCCTTCTTACCTTTGCCGAGTCCAATTAATAGCTTAGCGTAGCCATTACGAACATATATCTTCAAAGGTACAATAGAGTAGCCCTCTCGCTTAGATAACCCCAGCAGCTTATGAATCTGCACCTTATGCAGCAGCAGCTTACGTGTACGAGTAGGATCAGACGGATTATGAATATTTCCTTGCTCGAACGGGCTAATATGCATATTGTGAATGAACATTTCACCATTACGAACGGTAGCAAAAGCATCACTTATGTTAGCTCTGCCGTTACGCAACGACTTAATTTCAGTTCCCCGCAACACCATGCCTGCTTCGAACGTTTCTTCGATGTAGTAGTCATGGGAAGCTTTCTTGTTCTGGGCTAGCGGCTTGCTTTCTACCTTCTTACCCATGCTAGTCACCTCAACATTCTTACGATAAATTGATTTTTTTGCCACACTATTCAGGAATTCATTGTAACAATATTAGGTACATAAATCAAGGTAGCAAGCGCTATAGGCACTCCTCAGATAAGCGAACACTACTTTACTATACAAAGAAACCGCTCTTAACCCGTTAAGGTTAAGAGCGGTCTCATTAACGATTGTAAGCTATTACAGCTTAACTACGTTTTCAGCTTGTGGTCCACGGTTGCCTTGAACAACGTTAAATTCAACGCGTTGTCCTTCTTCAAGCGTTTTGAAACCTTCGCCAGTGATTGCGGAGAAATGTACGAATACATCGTTGCCGCCTTCAACTTCGATAAAACCGAAACCTTTTTCTGCGTTAAACCATTTAACTGTACCTTGTTGCATGTGTAAAAACCTCCAAAAAAAATGTTATTAATATGCGCCTGGTTTGTCTTTAAACAAAAAATTCACACATTGGAAAGGGTTTCATGACTATTATGATGCCCTTTTCAATAAGTGAATTCAGGACCATATCAGTGATTGCTTTGAGTGTACTATACCCATAAAAAAAAAGCAAGCAACAACCCAAATATATTTCCTATTTCGCCCAATATTAACAACTTCCAATCTGTCCCCAGATTGGAAGTTGCCTTGTATTTACTCACTTATGGAGGGGTTATTTACGATTTTTGCGAACGAAAGCAGCTGTTGAATTTCCATTGCTGCCTCCCTTTTTCTTCCGCTTCTTCCCATCTCCGCCGCTCGCATCAGGAGAAGGAGAATCAGCTGGCTTCTCGCCTTTAAACATACCACTCGGCGACGTATTCTTCCGCCTCGTGCCACCTTCGCCGCCGCGCTCGCTGCCCGCGCTGCCCCCAGAACCAGCCCCGCCGCTGCGTATCGGCAGGCCCCACATATCCTTGCGTGATCCGCTTCTGCTTCCACGCGACTGCTCACCGCCTTGGCTCGGCGCCGTATCCGCCCCTTGCCCCGGCAACTGCTCCGCTCCGCTTCCGCTTCGTCCGCGCTTGTCGCCGCGTCCAGCTCCACCGCTTGCGCCGCCAAATCCAGCTCCGCCACCGAAGCCGCCGTTACCGCCTGCTCCAGCTCCGCTTCCTCCACGCCGACGCTTACCGCCGCCTGCGCCACCGTTGCCCCACGGACTTCCGCCCGCCGCTCCAGCTCCGCTTCCACCGCGACCGCGCTTGCCGCCGCGTTCTGCTCCACCACTCGCGCCACCGCTCTCCGCTACGCCGCTAGCACCGCCGTTACCGCCTGCTCCGACTCGCGGATTACCGCTCGCCGCACTGCCGTTACCGCCAGCACCTGCTCCGCCACGCCGACGCTTGCCGCCGCTCTCTGCTACGCCGCCACTTCCACCAGCGCCCGTACCACTGCGCCACGGATTACCAGCTCCAGCACCAGCACCGGCACCGCTGCGACCGCGCTTACCGCCGCGATCTCCGCCGCCGCTAGCGCCGCCATTGCCTCCGCGCACGCCATAACTGCCGCGCTTCCGTCCGTCTCTTGATCCTCCACCTGGTGCATTAAATCCACCATTACCAGCGCCTTTATAACCGCCGCGTTCCATCATATCAACCATTTCAAAGTCAATCGTGTGGTCCGCCATATTAACTTTGGACACCCGAATTTTCACTTCATCACCGATACGATATACCTTCGAGGTACGCTCGCCAATAAGCACCATATGCAGCTCGTGGAAGTGATAATAATCATCGGACATGTCACTTAGGCGTATAAGTCCTTCTACCGAGTTTTCCAGCTCAATGAACATACCAAAGCTAGTTACGCTTCCGATGATTCCTTCGAATTCTTCGCCGACCTTATCAAGCATATACTCACATTTTTTCAGCTGGTCCGTATCACGCTCTGCTTCAACGGCAACCCGCTCACGCTCTGAAGAATGCTGCGCGATATCTGGCATCCGAGCCGTCAAAGCTTCATGGCGCGCATCGGTTAAACGGCCGCCGCCTTCCAACACTTCACGAATAATTCGATGAATGACCAAATCCGGATAACGTCTGATCGGTGAAGTGAAGTGGGAATAGAACTCTGCCGCTAGCCCAAAATGCCCTAAGCTATCCGCATCATACTTCGCCTGCTTCATTGAACGCAGCATCACCGTCGAGATGACCGTTTCTTCCTTCGTCCCCTTAATTTCCTCAAGCAGCGTTTGTAGCGCACGAGGATGAACCGAATTCCCTTTACCCTTCACGACATAGCCGAAGTTCGCAGCAAACTGCAAAAACCTCAACAGCTTCTCCTGATTTGGGTCCTCATGAATACGGTATAAGAAAGGTACACGCAGCCAGTGGAAATGCTCTGCCACCGTTTCGTTTGCCACAAGCATGAATTCCTCAATCATTTGTTCCGCAACTGATCGCTCGCGTTTCACGATATCTACCGCTTTACCCATCTCATCGACAATGACCTTCGACTCTTGGAAGTCAAAATCAATCGCTCCGCGCTTCATCCGACTAGCCCGCAAACGCATCGCCAGCTGTTCCATCAGATTAAACATATCAAGCAAGCTGGAATAACGTTCCTTCAGCTCTGTTTGTGGCTCCTCTTCCGTTGCCGTCAGCAGCTTGCGCACATTCGAATAGGTCATTCGCTCAGTCGTGCGGATAACACTCGTAAACACATCATGGCGAACACGTTTCAGCGTATTCACATCAAATTCCATCTCACAAGATAACGTTAGACGGTCAACCTGCGGATTCAATGAACATATTCCATTGGACAAACGATGCGGAAGCATAGGTATAACACGGTCAACTAAATAAACGCTGCAGCCGCGACTATAAGCTTCCTGATCTAGATTTGAATTTTCCTTTACATAGTAGCCAACGTCAGCAATATGAACTCCCAGTAGAAAATTCCCGTTTTCTAGCTGCTTCACATGCACAGCATCATCCAAATCCTTAGCGTCCTCGCCATCTATCGTAACAATTACCTCATTACGCAGATCACGGCGAGCCTGCTTTATGATTTCTTCTTCCGTAATTGCATCAGGCGCTGCCTCAGCTTCAGCCATTACTTCATCAGGAAAGCCTTCGGGTAGCTGATGTTTTCGAATAATCGACAGGATGTCGACACCAGGATCATTCTTATGACCTAATATTTCGACAATTTCGCCTTCAGCAGCTGAACGTCCTTCCGGATACGATACGATGCGTACGACAACCTTCTGCCCGGAGACAGCCCCTTTGTTACTGCCCTGAGGTATAAAGATATCACGATTAATTCGTTTATCATCGGCTACGACGAAAGCAAATGCTTCATGATCCTCATAAGTCCCGACTATCTGTGTAACGGCACGTTCAACAATTTTAACGACTTCGCCTTCCATCCGTCCGCCGCTCTCGCTTCTGGAAGTAATACGAACGAGTATAATATCGCCATTCATGGCGCTTTTCAAATCATTGGCATGCAAATAAATATCAGGATGATCCTTCTCATCTGGTATTAGAAACCCAAAGCCCTTGGCATGCGATTGCAGCTTTCCACGCACCATATTCATCCGTTCGGGCACACCGTAATGATCATTAGGTGTACGAATGACCTTGCCTTCATCCTCCAGCTTAACTAGCAGCTTCATAAATTGTTTAAAATCCTCTGCACCCTCCATACCGAAATGCTTCTCAAGCTCTCGGTAGTTCATGGGCTTATAGGCTTTTTCTCTCATAAAATCAAGCAGTTCCTGCTCGTAGTTGGTCATTATCTCATTTTCTCCTCAGGCGCCCGCCGCAGCTTGTTTCCTTTAATTACGACCGGTTGATAGATTATTATATACCATGTAGTATACACGAAATGAAAGCACCGCATCCGCTATTACGCTGAAAATACAAAAAAAGCGAGGATATCCTCGCTTTCTGCATGTGTATTCATTATTGTTGTACAAAGTAAGAAACAACTAGAGCTAAGACGAAAAAGCCAACTGCCAGAACCACTGTTAGACGCTGTAAGAACAAATCCAAACCGCGAGCTTTCTGCTTGCCAAACAAGTGCTCTGCGCCGCCTGTGATTGCTCCAGACAAGCCTGCACTCTTACCTTTTTGCAATAGTACAACAGCAATTAGGCCGACAGAAAAAATAACGAGCACGATCTTTAATAAGATTTCCATTTATTCCACCTCCAGCATAGGAGCTCCGTAAAAACACGTAAAGTGATTGTACCATAGCTGGGTATTGATTACAATAGGACAGCCTCTAAATACCAATCATTTACAGGATGTTAAACTTTTTAAAAAAATGATAATTAGCCTGCGCACTCTCAAGAGAACTTACCGAAAATGCCTCTTGCTCTACAAATATATAATCAACATCCACCTCACAAACATCATTATAAAGGCTTTCATAGCCTACGTCGCCTTTTCCAACCTCTATATCCTTACGTCCCTTAGCGAAATCCTTAAAGTGCACCATCTTTACACGATCTTTATATTTATTTAAATAATAAGCCGGATTATGACCCGCTAAATACATCCACCCAAAATCGAATTCCATTGTCATCAGTTCTGGAGGTACACGCTCGAGCAAATGATCTATAACAGGCTTCCCATCCAGCAGTTTGAATTCAAAATCATGATTATGGTAACCAAACTGCATACCAGCATCCTTCACCTGCTGACCGCATTTGGTCAATACGCCTGACAAATATTTTATATCGATAAGTGTTGGCTCCTCCGGCAGAGGGATCCATGGCGCAATTATATATTGCAGGCCAATTGATTGTGCATATTCAATTTGCTTTGCTAAATCGGACTCCAGCTTCTTAATCACTGGAAAGTTAAGCGATACATGAGCGGAAACAGATTTTAAATCAAACTCTTTAAGCTTTTTCTTCAATTCTCGTGAAGTTATTTCAAAAAAACCAGAAAATTCCACAGCTTTAAAACCCATCTCAACTACCTTTTCGAGCGTTCCAATGAAGTCCTTTTCCGTTTGATCCCTTAGCGAATATAATTGAATACCTACAACAGGCTTTGCCACAATCGACACTCCTCTTCCGAAACTAACAGCTATTTTTATAGCTTCCGCTTCTTTTAGATACCTCATTCAATAACTTATTTAACAACCTCTGCATAACTAGTCCATTAAACAAAAAAAGGGTATGCTCCATAAATGGAACATACCCTTCCTAGAAAAGCCGCTAGCGCGTCTTATTTAAGGTTTTTCAAGTTGTAGAATGCTGCTTTACCGCCGTAAATAGCAGTTGAACCCAATTGATCTTCAATGCGAAGCAATTGGTTGTATTTTGCAACGCGGTCCGTACGTGACGGTGCGCCTGTTTTGATTTGGCCAGCATTTGTAGCTACTGCGATGTCAGCAATTGTGCTGTCTTCGCTCTCGCCTGAACGGTGAGAGATAACAGCTGTGTAGCCTGCGCGTTTAGCCATTTCAATCGCATCAAAAGTTTCAGTAAGCGTACCGATTTGGTTTACTTTAACTAGGATGGAGTTACCTACACCCTTCTCTATACCGTCAGATAGACGCTCAGTGTTCGTTACGAACAGATCGTCACCAACGAGTTGTACTTTGCTTCCAAGCTTCTCAGTAAGCAATTTCCAACCATCCCAGTCATCTTCGGAGCAACCATCTTCGATTGAGATGATTGGGTATTTGTCAGCCCATGATGCAAGAAGGTCAACGAACTCAGCAGGAGTAAACGATCTGCCTTCGCCTGCAAGCACGTATTTGCCGTCTTTGAAAAATTCTGTTGAAGCAACGTCCATACCAAGGAATACGTCAACGCCTGGCTTGTAGCCTGCACGCTCGATAGCCGAGATAATTGTAGTAATTGCTTCTTCGTTTGAACCAAGGTTAGGTGCAAAACCGCCTTCGTCGCCTACAGCTGTATTCAAGCCTTTGTCATGCAATACTGCTTTAAGGTTGTGGAAGATTTCAGCGCCGATACGAAGTGCTTCTTTGAAGCTTTCAGCACCAACAGGAAGAACCATGAATTCTTGAACATCGATGTTGTTGTCAGCATGCTCGCCGCCGTTGATGATGTTCATCATTGGAACTGGAAGCGTCTTAGCGTTGAATCCGCCAAGGTAAGTATACAGAGGTACATCAAGTGCGTCTGCAGCAGCGCGAGCTGTTGCCATTGATACAGCAAGGATAGCGTTAGCGCCTAGTTTAGCTTTGTTTGGAGTACCATCTAGTTGAATCATTTTACGGTCGATTGCTACTTGATCAAGAGCATCCAAACCAATGATTTCTGGAGCGATAATGGAGTTGACGTTGTCAACAGCTTTGATAACACCTTTACCAAGGTAACGAGATTTGTCACCATCACGAAGCTCAACTGCTTCGTATGCGCCAGTGGACGCGCCGGATGGAACGATTGCACGGCCTTTGCCGCCGGACTCAAGAGAAACCTCTACTTCTACTGTTGGATTACCGCGGGAATCAAGCACTTCACGTGCATATACATCAATGATGATTGACATGAGAAAAACACTCCTTTTATTCGTTTTATTTGGTGTTCATGAATGACTTTGTTTACTAGCTTTACTTGTTGATTAACGTGATGCCTGTCATTTCCTTAGGCTTCTGCACTTCAATTAAATCGAGCAACGTCGGAGCGATGTCAGCCAAAATCCCGCCATCTCGCAATGTTTCACCAGCTCTTGTTACGATAAGCGGAACGGGATTCGTTGTATGCGCCGTAAACGGACGGCCATTCTCATCGAATACCATATCAGCGTTGCCATGGTCAGCCGTAATGATACAAACGCCACCTTTAGCAAGTACAGCTTCAACTACTTTGCCGAGGCAATCATCCGTTGCTTCTACTGCCTTAATCGTTGGCTCCAGCATACCGGAGTGACCCACCATATCAGGGTTAGCGAAGTTCAAAATAATAACATCATGCTTGTCTGATTCGATTTCTCGAACAGTCGATTCAGCTAGCTCGTATGCACTCATTTCCGGCTTTAGATCGTACGTTGCGACCTTAGGGGAGCTGATTAGTACACGAGTTTCACCAGGAAGCTCAGCATCGCGCCCACCGCTGAAGAAAAATGTCACATGAGGATATTTCTCTGTTTCAGCTGTGCGCAATTGTGTTTTGTTATTTTGAACAAGAACTTCTCCAAGCGTATTGTCGAGGTTCTTTGGTGAATACGCAACGAATCCACCTACGGTTTCACTGAATAACGTCAAGCAGACGAAATACAGATTAACGGGGTGATTCTCGCCACGATCAAAGCCGCGGAAATCCTCATTCGTGAAAACTTGCGACAATTGAATCGCACGGTCTGGACGGAAGTTGAAGAAAATAACAGCATCCTCGGATTCCACAAGACCTACTGGTTTATTCACTTCATCCACAATAACCGTTGGCATAACGAATTCATCATAAACTGATTTTTCATAGGATTCAACTACAGCCTGAATCGGGTTCGTATATTGAGGTCCTTCGCCGTATACCATTGCACGGTAAGACTTCTCAGTACGTTCCCAGCGCTTGTCGCGGTCCATCGCATAGTAGCGACCTTGAACAGTTGCGATACGACCAACACCGACCTGTTCGATTTTCGCTTGCAGACGCTCCAGGTAACCCTTAGCACTATCTGGTGACACGTCACGTCCATCTAGGAATGCGTGAATGTACACCTCTTCAAGCTCTTCCTTCTTCGCCAGATCAAGCAAGGCGAATAGATGATCGATGTGACTGTGTACGCCGCCATCCGACAACAAGCCATAAAGATGAAGCTTCTTGCTATTCGTTTTCACATGACGTACAGCACCGAGAATGGTTTCGTTATCGTAAAACTCACCGTCACGAATTGATTTGCTGATTCGTGTCAGATCCTGATAAACAATACGGCCTGCACCGATGTTCAAATGCCCAACCTCAGAGTTGCCCATTTGACCTTCAGGCAAACCAACCGCTTCTCCGCATGCAGTTAATGTTGTATGCGGATAAGTTGACCAATAACGATCATAGTTAGGTTTATTTGCTTGTGCTACTGCATTTCCAGTAACATCATCACGTAATCCGAAGCCATCTAAAATAATTAATGCAACAGGTTTAGGAGCAGCCATATTACTTGGCCCCCTCGACCAAAGCGATATACGATGCAGGCTCTAAGCTTGCACCGCCTACAAGAGCGCCGTCAATGTCGGTTTGGCCCATGTACTCAGCTACGTTGTTAGGCTTCACGCTACCGCCGTACTGAATACGTACAGCTTCTGCAGTTGCAGCATCATACAAGCCTGCTACTACTCCGCGAATGTATCCGATAACGTCTTGTGCATCTTCAGACGTCGAAGATTTGCCAGTGCCGATAGCCCAGATTGGCTCGTATGCAATAACTACCTGTGCCGCTTGTTCAGCAGACAGACCCTGGAAAGCCGCTTCTGTTTGCACTTTGCAAACTTCTTTTGTTTGTCCAGCTTCACGCTCTTCCAGCTTCTCGCCTACACATACGATTGGCAGCAAGTCATGCTTGAATGCAGCGTGAACCTTTTTGTTCACGATCTCATCTGTTTCTACGAAGTATGCACGACGCTCAGAGTGGCCGATAATGACGTATTTTACGCCAAGATCCTTCAGCATAACGCCGCTGATTTCACCAGTGAATGCTCCATTGTCTTCGAAATGCACGTTTTGTGCGCCAATTGCAATTTTAGTGCCTTTTGCTGCTTCAACAAGTGCAGGAAGCGTCGTGTATGGTGCGCAGATTACGCTCTCTACACCATCAACCTCAGCTTTTCCTTTGATTTCAGAGAAAAAGGATACGGCTTCGGAAACCGTTTTGAACATTTTCCAGTTACCCGCAATAATCGGTGTTCTAGTGCTCATTGTAATTCCTCCTATTTAGATCGTTATATAGAATGCTCTATTCAAAAGCTCTTATTTATCGTTTAATGCTACAACGCCTGGAAGCACTTTGCCTTCCATAAACTCTAGGGAAGCGCCGCCGCCTGTCGAGATGAAGTCCATTTTATCAGCAAGACCGAATTTCTCAGCCGCTGCAGCTGAATCGCCGCCGCCGATAACCGTGTAACCAGCTGTCTCTGCGCAAGCGCGAGCAACTGCTTGTGTTCCGTGGGAGAAAGGCTCAATTTCAAATACGCCCATAGGTCCGTTCCATACAACAAGCTTGGAGTTTTTAATTACGTCTGCATAAAGCTCACGTGTTTTCGGTCCGATGTCGATACCTTCCCAATCAGCAGGGATACTATCAATGTCAACCACTTGTGTGTTTGCATTAGCGCTGAAATCGTCTGTAACGATAATATCAACAGGGATCAAGAAGTTTTTGCCTAACTTCTTCGCTTTTTCCATGAACTCAAGCGCTAGATCAAGCTTACTATTGTCTACAAGTGATTTACCGATTTCATGGCCTTGTGCTTTGAAGAATGTATAAGACAATCCGCCGCCGATCAATACATTGTCAGCAATTTCAAGCATTTTGTCGATAACAGCAATCTTGTCTTTAACTTTCGATCCACCAACAATAGCTGTGAAAGGACGCTCTGGATTGTTCAAAGCTTTGCTTAGTACTTCAAGCTCTCTCTCCATAAGCAAGCCGGATACAGCTGGCAACAAATGAGCGATACCTTCTGTCGAAGCATGCGCGCGGTGAGCAGCACCAAATGCGTCATTTACAAAAAGATCTGCAAGTTTAGCAAGAGCTTTCGCAAATTCAGGATCATTTTTCTCTTCACCTTCATAGAAACGTACGTTTTCAAGCAGCAATACGTCGCCGTTATCCAAAGCTGCAACTTGAGCTTCAACCGCTTCGCCGATTGCTTCATTTGCTTTCATCACTTGCTTGCCAAGTAGCACAGCTAGACGCTCAGCAGATGCAGTGTGACGAAGCTCTTCTACCACTTGACCATTCGGACGGCCAAGGTGACTTGCAAGAATTACTTTTGCGCCTTTTTCAATCAAAAAGTTAATCGTTGGAAGTGTCTCGCGGATACGTTTGTCATCCGTAATTTTACCGTCTTCGATCGGCACATTGAAGTCAACACGAACAAATACTCTTTTGCCAGCTAATTCTGCTACATCACGTACACTTTTCTTATTCATCAATGAAGCCTCCCTGAACAAATTATTATGGAAAGTAAAAAGAATAATAGGCCGAAATACTAATTTGATATCAAGCGTAAACGGCTGTCGCCGTCCTCTTTGGCAAAAGTATTCGTTTCGCGGTGATATATAAGCACATTTATAAGTGAAAACTTATAAATTCTTATATATCAAAAAAAAGAAGGGCGCTCCTTCCAAAGAAGAAACGCCCTCATGGTTCAGGCTCCTAGAGAGCCGCGAACCATGGACCTTGACACCTTTTACGATGCAAGACACGTCCGCCTTCTTTTCTTACAGACCTTTGCTAGCGATGTAAGTAACAAGATCAACTACGCGGTTTGAGTAGCCCCACTCGTTGTCATACCAAGAAATAACTTTAACCATGTTACCTTCAACAACCATAGTCGACAAACCGTCGATTGTGGAAGAAGCAGGATCACTATTGTAGTCGCTTGATACAAGCGGCAATTCGTTGTAGTTCATAATGCCTTTAAGAGGACCGTCAGCAGCTTCTTTGAATGCTGCGTTAACTTCTTCAACTGTTACGTTAACTTTAAGCTCAGCAACAAGGTCTGTTACGGAAACGTTAGGCGTAGGAACACGCATAGCCATACCGTTCAATTTACCTTTAAGCTCAGGAAGTACAAGAGAAACAGCTTTAGCTGCACCAGTTGATGAAGGAATGATGTTCTCAGCAGCTGCGCGAGCACGACGCAAGTCTTTGTGTGGCACGTCAAGTACGGATTGGTCATTTGTGTATGAGTGGATCGTTGTCATCATACCTTTAACGATTCCGAATTTATCGTTCAATACTTTTGCGAAAGGAGCAAGACAGTTCGTTGTACATGAAGCGTTGGAAATAATGGTGTGTGCCGCAGCGTCATATTTATCTTCGTTAACGCCGATTACAACTGTGATATCTTCGTTCGTTGCAGGAGCGGAAATAATAACTTTTTTCGCGCCGCCTTTCAAGTGAAGCTCAGCTTTTTCTTTAGCTGTGAAAATACCAGTTGATTCAACTACGATTTCAACGCCTACAGAACCCCAAGGAAGATCTGCTGGGTTGCGCTCTGCGAATACTTTGATTTCGCGACCGTTAACTAGCAATGCGCCTTCTTTTGCTTCTACAGTAGCATCAAGCTGACCGTGTGTTGTATCGTATTTCAGAAGATGTGCCAGTGTTGCAGTATCCGTAAGATCATTTACTGCTACGATTTGAACATCAGGATTGTTCAGTGCTGCGCGGAATACGTTACGACCGATGCGACCAAAACCATTAATACCAACTTTAACCATTTTTGTTTCCTCCTAAGCGTTTTTAAAAGAATAAAATATATATTTCAAGATGTTTTGTAGTTTCGGCGGAAAGCCGACTTCAAATCATCATGATCCCAAAATTTTATGTTACAATCATTGTTTCTCTTGTTCGATTAATGCAGCAATTTCAAGTGCTGCTGCTTCATCTGTAACCAGTACATCGTTGTGACCGAATCGCATAATTGCGGCTATCGCCTCGCCTTTGCTCTTACCCCCGGCAACACCTATAACAACTTCAGTCTTAACAATATCTTCGAGCCGTAACCCTACCGTCTGCATTTTGTGCACGACAGCTCCATTTCGGTCAAAATAAAACCCGAAAGACTCCGCTAACGCGCCCTCAGCATCAATGGCATCTACTATTCCCTGGTCTAATCGTCTGCGTCTCGCCATAACCATAGCGTCCCCGATCCCATGGACAACAATTCGCGCGCTCCGAATGACTTCGACTATCTCACGAATGTTTGGCTCCTGCATGATGGATGCGAATGCTTCATCACCCAGATGATCAGGTACGTGTAAGAGCCGGTACTGCGCTCCTGTTCGCTTTGCCATCATTGAAGCAATTGTATTGGCTTGGTAATCCAAGCTTTCTCCAAGACCGCCTCTAGCTGGTACAAACCAATTGGTCTTGAGTGGCGTCGTTACCATTAGTTGACTGGATACCTGCGCGATCGTAGACCCGCCTGTTACGGCAACAACATCATTTGGCTGCATAACCTTATTAAGTACTTGGCAGCCCGCGCGACCAAGCTCACGCTTCGTTTGCGAGGATATTTCGGAATCGCCTGCTACTACAATGACTTGAGTGAGTCCAAAGTGACTGCGAATCATTTCCTCCAGCTCGGACAAACCATACATTGTCTTATAAAAAGGTTCTAGTTCTTCCAACAATAACTTGCCTGGTTCACTGATTCGCATGCCTCCTGAATAAATCTCAAGCAGACCTTGCGCTTTCAGAAAATCGGTTTCTGAACGAAGCATTCGCTCCGTCATCGATAACGCCGTAGCCAATGTTCTTCGTCCGATCAGGTCCGAAAGCATCACTTGATGCAATATCGCGTACCTTTTCTTCATGACGTCAAGCAGGTCAGGCACAAGCTGTTGCTGCAGTTCAAAGATCTGACGCATCTCTTATCCTTCACTCCATCAGCCAGTGGCTATATTGGCAGTTAGTAGCTGGACGTAATAAGTCCCGCTGTATCGTTTCAAGTCCCACCTTTAGTTTATCGGAAATATAAGAATGCCGCAAGAGCTCTTTTCCTATTGCAAACGTTTTCTGAGTCATTTTTCACAAATTTAATTTATGAACTCCTCTTGCTTTAACTCCTTGAATATCATATAATCATTTTTGCTACTGTTTTTGCGCCCGTGGTCCAATGGATATGACGTAGGCCTCCGGAGCCTGAGATCTAGGTTCGATTCCTAGCGGGCGCGCCATACTAACTTCTAAACACTATAATGATACACATAAACCGTTCCTATCCGTAGGAACGGTTTTTTTATTTTAACACTAGATTTCAGAACATTCGGCTTGTTTGACTATCTTTGACTTTTGAGTTTTCATCCGTTATTATGAGAATACGATTTAACCATTCATTGTGTTTAAGGAGGGGGATTGCGTTGGATATGAATTTCGTACCTATGGTTATTGAGCAAAGCAATCGCGGTGAGCGTTCTTATGACATTTACTCTCGCCTATTGAAAGATCGCATTATTTTTCTCGGTTCAGGTGTAAATGACGTGGTGGCCAACTCCATCATCGCTCAAATGCTATTTCTAGCGGCAGACGATCCTGAGAAAGACATTTCACTCTACATTAACAGCCCAGGCGGTTCAATTACTTCCGGCATGGCTATCTACGATACGATGCAATATATAAAACCGGACGTTTCTACGATTTGCGTCGGTATGGCTGCTTCTATGGGAGCTTTCTTGCTAACTGCAGGAGCTATTGGAAAACGTTACGCGCTTCCGAATAGTGAAGTTATGATTCACCAACCACTTGGTGGTGCAGAAGGTCAAGCAAGTGATATCGCCATCCGCGCAGCCCGCATTATTAAGATGCGCGACAAGCTTAACGGCATTTTGGCAGATCGCAGCGGTCAACCGATTAGTCGCATCGAGAAGGATACTGATCGTGACTACTTCATGAGCGCTGCTGAAGCGAAGGAATACGGTCTTGTTGATAAAGTTATCGAGAAAATCGGCTAAACCATTATACGAACGACAAAAAACAGGTCAGAGATCCTCTCTGGCCTGTTTTTTTACTTACAAACACTCATGTTCCTTAAAATGAAAAAAAGAGCTGCCGCCGCAAGCTCTTTAGGAAGCTGCGTGACTTCTCCTCTTCTGTTTTAATGCCTTTTATTGATTCTCAAGCTCTTCTTTGCTTACCAATGCAACTAAAGCGTTTACAGCCTGTTCTGAATCCGAACCTTCTGCACTAATAGAAACTTCCGTACCCGAACTGATTGCCAAGCTCATTATTCCCATAATGGATTTAGCATTAACTTTCTTATCATCCTTCTCAACAAATACCTCGGAGGAAAATTTGTTCGCTTCTTGTACGAATAACGCTGCAGGTCTTGCATGAAGCCCCGTCTTAAGACGAACGACTACCGGAAGCCTTGTCATGGAAACCATACCCCCTATATTTTACTCAAACATTACATACGTCACAGGCGTAAACGGCTATTGCCGTCCTCTAGCTGTAAAAAACGCGTTTTTCTTAGCGGCGTAAGATAAGTGTAACCAAGCTTTTACAGTTACAAGTGCTTATCTTTAAAAATAAAGTCATTTTGCATCATTATATCATTATACCAGCTGATGCACTAGTTTTATGTTCAGACACCACGGATTTTTTGGGCTAACTCATCAATTTTACGTAATCGATGATTTACACCCGACTTACTGACCTTGCCTTTAAGCATTTCACCAACCTCAGTTAAATTCAAATCTGGGTGCTGCATCCTAACCTCAGCTACTTCCCTTAGTTTATCAGGCAAGCTCTCCAGACCGACCTCTCTTTGCAGCAGCTTGATATTCTCAATTTGACGAACTGCAGCACCAATCGTTTTATTAAGATTAGCCGTTTCACAGTTAACAATACGGTTGACGGAATTACGCATGTCACGCATAATGCGAACATCCTCAAATTTAAATAAAGCTTGATGCGCTCCGATGATATTTAAGAGCTCAATTATTTTCTCGCCCTCTTTGATGTAAAAAATAAATCCCTTTTTACGTTCAATACAACGAGCGTTCAAGTCGAATTTATTGGCAAGGGATACTAACGATTCACAGTGCTCTTCATACATCGATGATATCTCTAAATGATATGAAGATCCTTCTGGATTGTTAACTGATCCTCCTGCTAAAAAAGCACCTCGCAAATACGAGCGTTTGCAGCATGACTTTTTGATAATCTCTTTATCAATGCCCAGGTTAAACATAAACCCTTCTGAAACAATTTTCAACTTACTCAGTATTTCCTGCACCTGTGCTGGAATTCGGACAATATAAACATTATTTTTTTTGAGCCTCATCTTTTTACGGACAAGCAGCTCGACATGAACATCGTAATGCTTTTTAATCAAAGTATAAATCCTTCTGGCAATTGCGGCATTTTCCGTCGAGATGTCCAGAACGACTTTGCGGCTAGATACACTAACAGAACCGTTCATCCGTATGAGTGCCGATAATTCCGCTCTCTCACAACAGCTATCCGCTTCGATCATTGTAAGTTCTTTTTTCGTTTGCGCCGCAAAAGACATCTTTTATCACCTCTTTCGTAACATCCAGTTCTCAACCAACTTATAGATATGATGGCTTAAACGCTCTGCATCATGACGCAAAAAAGTACGAAATAATACAAGGCGGTCAGCAATGACCTCATACCCTTTCTGAGTAACCTCATCTAGATCGAGATGAACAGCTTTGGCACCTTTTTCCGCATACTTGCTTTCGATTTGAGGAGGTATCTCTCCGTTATTTACAATGACATAATCGAATAAATGATGGCCGATATGCGCGTGAATCGCATCTAGATGATCACCAACCGAAAAATTATCCGTCTCGCCTGGCTGTGTCATTACGTTGCAGACAAATAGCTTAACCGCTTCAGATTCACAAATTGCTGAAGCTAATTTCGGTACTAGCAAATTGGGGATAATGCTTGTATACAAGCTACCTGGCCCAATTAAAATCGCATCAGCTTGCTCAATGGCTTCAACCGCTTCCTGCAGCGGTTCTATATCAAGAGGTTCAAGAAATACGCGTTTTATCTTCTTTCCAGCCTTCGGAATCTTCGACTCACCCGTTACAATAGAGCCGTCCTCCATCTCAGCCTTCAACACGATCGCTTGACCTGCAGCAGGAAGAACCCTCCCTCTCACCGCAAGTACACGGCTTAGCTCCCGGATTCCGGTGACGAAGTCACCCGATATATCCGTCATAGCTGCGAGCATAAGGTTACCCAAACTGTGCCCTGCAAGACCAGGCACCGTTTTAAATCGATATTGCAGCACCTCAGTGAGTAAAGGCTCCGCATCAGCAAGCGCCATAAGCACGTTGCGGATATCGCCAGGAGGAGGGATTTGCAGCTCATTGCGCAAAATGCCTGAGCTTCCTCCGTCATCAGCGACCGTTACTATTGCTGTAATGTCGAGCGGCTTTTCTTTCAGTCCGCGAAGCATGACGGAAAGTCCCGTTCCGCCCCCAATTACGACAATTTTAGGCCGCCTCATTATTTTTTGCCTGCTACTCTGCATTCTCTCACCCCGTCAGTGCTTGTCACGCTCGGCATCGCGATGGCTGACACGAACACGTTCCGTATCGCTGCTGCCTAACATGCGTCCCAAATACTCGGCAATTGCAACAGAGCGATGCTTTCCGCCTGTACAACCTATACCGATAACTACTTGGCTTTTACCTTCCTTACGGTACAGCGGAATAAGGAATTGCAGCATGTCTAGCAGCTTCGTTAGAAACTGTTGTGTCTCTGGCCATTTCATCACGTAATCATACACATCAGGATTTTGTCCGGTATTCGGTCGCAGATGCTCTACATAATGCKGATTCGGCAAAAATCGAACATCATAAATAAGATCAGCATCTATTGGAATTCCGTATTTAAAGCCAAATGAAGTAACATTAACGGAGAGACTTCCGTGATCCAGGTTTGTGAAGCGAGAAATAATCCGCTCTTTTAACTGACCAGGCTTCAGGTTGCTAGTATCAATTACCTGCGACGCCGAGCCTTTCATATCCTCTAGTAGGCGACGTTCATTACGAATGCCTTCTAGCGGCATAGAATCCGGCGCTAATGGATGGCGACGGCGACTCTCCTTATAACGTTGAACAAGTATTTCATCGGTAGCATCCAAAAACAAAATTTCGCAGCTAATGGTAGAGTGCTCTTTTATATAGGTTAGTGACTCAGACAGCGCAGTAAAGAACTCCCGGCCTCTTAAGTCGATAACAAGCGCCACTTTACCAATCTTGCCGTTCGATTGTTCAATTAACTCTGCAAATTTAGGTATAAGAACGGGAGGCAAATTATCTACACAGAAGAAACCGAGATCCTCAAGGCTTTGTACAGCAATTGTTTTCCCGGCTCCCGACATCCCTGTTATAATAACAAGCTTCGATACGACTGCTGACGTTTCCATTATTGAACCTCCTAAAAGGTTTGCGAATGCAAACCTACTTCGTAAGCATTAACCAAGGTTTGCGAATGCAAACCTACTTTATTAACCTCTTAAAATAAGACCAGCCGCACCTACAACACCAGCATTATTTCCGAGTGTARCAGCGACAATTTTAACGCCTTCCTTCGCTTGATCCTGTGTATACTTCTCGAACACATCGCGAATTTGGTCAAACAGAAAATCGCCGGCTTTCGATACGCCGCCACCGATAATGAAATATTGCGGATTAAGGATGATCGCCATCATAGCCATCGATTTACCTAAATAGTAAGCAGCGCGATTAACAATACGCAACGCCACTTCATCGCCAGCTTTTGCAGCATCTAGAACGTCCTTTGCCATAATCGTCTCAACCTGTGAAAGCGTAGTGCGATCACCGCGTTCTACAGCATCCTTGGCCATACGAATAATACCAGTCGCAGACGACACGGTCTCCAGGCAGCCTATTTTTCCACAACCACATTGAATAGCTTCCAAATCAGGTACGATCGCCATATGGCCAAGCTCTCCAGCCATACCTGCGAAGCCTTCTACAATTTTTCCATCAATAATAATACCGCCGCCAACACCTGTTCCTAGTGTATAACATACGCAATGTCCTACGCCTTTACCAGCTCCAGCCCAGGCCTCACCTAAAGCAGCTACGTTTGCATCATTATTGATCTTGATCGTCTTTTGAAGCTGTTTCTCCAAATAAGACTTCAAATCGACATTTTCGATCTTTAAGTTTGGAGCAAATTTAATAATCCCATTAGGGATATCTAGAAAACCTGCAATACCAACGCCTACACCGTCTACTTGATCCCATTCATACGGTGAATCGGTTACAATTTTTCGCACATAGTCTGCAATATTTTGAAGGATAACATCCGTTCCTTTAGTTGTTTCCGTTGGCCCTTCATACGTTTGGAGCAATTGTCCCTCCGTATCGCAAATGCCTAACTTAATAGTCGTACCGCCGACATCGACTCCAACGTAAATCTTCTCAGACATCACTAGTCCACCTCATTAGTATCATAATCTTCTCTGTACACTATAAGCCAACCTAACCGTGCGGTCAAGATAACCTATTACGGATAAAACTAGTGCCCGTATCCTTATATCCGCTATAAATTACTATGTCTTTCATTACTTCGAAATGAAGGTCTCCGACTTAATGAATATGCAATGATAGCTATAAATTCAGTAAACGATAAGGAAAAAGCTATACCAACAAGCGTAATGCTCTACAGGTATAGCTTATTCCTTCTTAAGGTTGCATGTTGTTTATTACAACGTTTGACTCCAGTCATGTGTGATGCTTCCTTCAAGATATCTCTCACAATCAAGTGCAGCCATACAACCGCTGCCTGCTGCCGTGATAGCTTGGCGATATTTGCTGTCTTGAACGTCGCCGCAAGCGAATACGCCAGCAACATTAGTTTCTGAAGAGCCCGGTTTTACTACGATATAACCATGATCATCCGTATCGATTTGTCCATCCAGGAATTTCGTGTTCGGTGTGTGACCAATTGCTATGAAAATCCCATCGGTAGTAATAACCTCTTCTTCTCCCGTTGCATTGTCGCGTACCTTAAGTCCCGTTACGCCCATGCCGCCTGCTACAACTTCAATTGGAGTGTGGTTTAGACTCCAGCTGATTTTCTCATTTTCACGAGCACGATCTTGCATAATCTTCGAAGCACGAAGCTCATCCCGACGGTTAACAAGCTCAACATTTGACGCGAAGCGAGTTAAGAAGCCCGCTTCTTCCATTGCAGAGTCTCCGCCACCAACCACGATAATTTTTTTCCCGCGGAAGAAAAATCCATCGCAAGTCGCACAAGTACTTACTCCGCGACCTACATTTTCCTTCTCACCTGGAATACCAAGATACTTGGCAGAAGCACCTGTTGAAATAATAAGGCTTTCGCCCACTAACTCTCCGTGACCCTCTACTTGAAGCTTGAATGGGCGCTTCGACATATCCACGCTGTTTACCCAGCCGGTAATAAATTTAGCACCGAAGCGTTCTGCTTGCTTCCGCATATTTTCCATGAGCTCTGGACCCATGATTCCTTCCGGAAAACCAGGGAAGTTCTCAACCTCTGTCGTTGTCGTCAACTGGCCGCCTGGCTCAGGACCTTCAATAATAAGCGGGTTCATGTTCGCACGAGCTAAGTAAATAGCTGCTGTAAGACCGGCAGGACCGGTACCAATAATAATCGACTTATACATAAATATCACCTCATGGAAGTTTATTCATCCTGTAATTCTTGTGTAAAAAAAACTGAGCTTAATGACTTCATCTTATCCTTAATGCCGCAAACTCCGTCAATTAACTTCACATTCTTGCTCACAGTCGCAATTGATGTGCCGTAACGTGCGGACACCTCGGGATATGAAATCGCTCTTCGATGCATTTTTGCTGTTAAATATTCAAGTGCTGCTGCCCAGCCCTCCGGCTTTGTCAGCTTCGGAACATTTGGGTACACCCTCGACAAAAACTCCACCCACAGCGTCATCAAGTCATACTGCTGTACAAGATCATACTGCTTGCTCATACTGCTCAGAGCAACTTCTACAACAGCCTGCCACTTATCTTCCCATACAGGAAGCCTCGAAGGAACACGGTTTGGCTCAATTACCGTTTCTTTACCCTCCAGAACAACGTGCAGCGGCTCTTGTACGCCGATTGTGCGAAGCACAAAGATGGCAATACGCTTCAAATAATCATCTTCATCCTTCTCAAGCAGAAACGTCCGAAGTACATCCTTCACTTCACTATCAGCAATCATACCTAAAGCTTGTATAACCTGCAGCTTGGTATGCTGATCTCCATGACGCAGAGCCCAGAAAAATGAGGAGCGTACGAGTGGATCACGCTTTAAATGATCTGGAATGCCATCCGAAGATTTTTCCCAGAGCTTGAATTGCTCTTCAAAAGGCAAATGGTAATGGTAGCTGATAGACGCCGTCTGTACCCCGCTTCGTACTAGTTCAAGCTGTTCCATATAGTAATGCGGAATGCCCGACAATGGATCAAGCTTAATCGTCTGCTTCCAGAGACGTTCCGCTTCCTGTAATCGACCGATATTGCATGCCGCAACAGCAGCATAATGATATAAGCATGGATCATGATGAAGCTCAGCGTCCTTCAGCAAACGAGTGAAGTGTGTATAAGCTGCCCCATGCTCTCCTAAGATGCCCATTGTTGTTGCCAATTTAAACACATGCTCCTGATGAAACGGCACCGTCTTAAGAAGCAGGTCTACCAAATGTTTCAAGCTATCTTCATCGTTCTCGTGTTGAAAAAATATAGCAAGGTTGCAAAGTGCATGCAAATTGCCCTTTTCGAGCTCAAGCACTTGGTTAATGGTTTCCATCGCCTTATCGAACAATCCCATATAATAATAGGCTAATGCTAGATTATTACGCGCAGCCAAAAACTCAGGCTGCCCTTCAATAATCTGTTCTAATATCCGAACGGCTTCAGTAAACTTGCCTTCCTCAAGCAGTGTTCGAGCTTGATCATGCTCAAACATGCCTTCACGCGATTTGATATTCGTAAGACGCGTAGGCCGTTCCAATTCATAGTGAAGCAGATCCATCATCTCTTCTGCCTCATCTAGAAATTGTCCGTCCGCATCCTCTTCCAAATATTGAATAAGCGAGCCTTCGGCTGCTTCGTATTGTTCCATATTAGCAAAATTGTTTGCCATGTAAAAATGACATTCCGTCATTGAAGGATCAAGTTCATCAACAATCCAGCCTAATATTTTATTAGACTCTTCATAATTACCCAGCTCAGATAAGATGCCGGCCATGTTGCAATGGTTTACCGGATTATCCGGCTCGTATTCTACGGCGCGACGAAAATATTTGAGTGCCTTGTCATAGTGGAATCGATCCAACGATCGAACTGCCCGCTCGAAAAAAAACGTGGCGTCCCATTGAATCGGTATTATTTTGGCTTGATTGTCTACGACTGCAAGCTTCTTCTCTGTCATTGGCAAGGCACCTCCCGCAACTTCCGATTTTCTACGATTATAACATAGCCACGCCTATCCTAACACGAAAGAATATGAGGAAAATCGCGGATGGCATGTACACCGTCCGCGATTTCTCTCATCATTACTATTCATTTCTTCGAGCTTAGCGGTTATACGCCATTGCTTTTAAACAATGTGCTGATCGAACCGCCCTCTAAAATGATACGAGTTGCTTCAGCAAGCAAAGGCGCGACCGATAGCACTTTAAATCTCTCCGGAGTGAACTCCGGCAGACAGATAGAGTCGGTAACGATAATTTCTTTAATGTTCGGATGATCCAAACGCTCAATGGCCGAGCCGGAGAATAGCGGGTGCGTTGCGCATACGTATACATCCTCAGCGCCGCGTTCCTTCAAACTTTCTACCACATTGACGATCGTAGTTCCCGTATCAATTAAATCCTCAATAATAATTGGAGTTTGACCTTCTACATCACCAATGACATGTGTGATAACCGATTCATTGTGAGTAGGGCGTTTCTTAATCATAATCGCAAACGATGTGTCTAAGTAGTTAGCCAGCTTCTCAGCAGTAGAAGCACGACCTGCGTCCGGTGAAACAACAACCGGATTTTTGATGTTTTTCGTCTTGAGATAGTCACTGATTAAATCGAGTGCCGTCATATGATCAACCGGAATATTGAAGAAGCCTTGAATAGCCGGAGCATGCAGATCAATTGTAATGACGCGGTTCGCACCAACTGTTGTTAACACATCTGCAAGCATCTTAGCTGAAATAGGCTCCCTAGGTGCTGCCTTACGTTCCTGACGAGCATAACCGTAGTACGGCATGATGATGTTAACCGTTCTAGCGGAAGCACGTTTTGCAGCATCAATCATAACAAGCAATTCGACAAAATGCTCGTTTATCGGATGCGAGAACGATTGCACTAGAAATACGTCGCAATTCCGAATCGTTTCCTCGTAATGAACGTAAATCTCACCGCTTTTGAAACGTGACATCTTGATCGCACCTAACGTCAAACCAAGCTCTGCACTAATTTTCTGAGCCAATACCGGATTAGACGAACCCGAAAAAATACGCACCTTGTCGCTTAACATGATACCCTCCTGAGCGTTAAAACCAATTAATTTTACTAGCTTGTACTCGTCCTTGTCGGATCATTCGACAAAGCTTCATTTGTCATTTATATTATACATTGATTTTACGATAATTCAAAAATCTATCGATACTAATTTTCGACAATTTGTTATCACTGACTGCGTAATCCGTCTTTATCCAGCGTGATCGATGATTATCTCCAATATTCTCTTAATCTCTTCTATTTCATTATCTCATTTTGTTGGTTGTTGGCTTGCCGTGACGGTTGTTCAGCTCGTTCATCACATCATCGATGGGAAGTCCTCGTTCACGGAGCAGCACCATGAGATGGAAGAATAAGTCTCCTACTTCGCTGCGAAGCTCATCGTTATCTTGATTTTTTGCCGCGATAATGACCTCAGAAGCTTCTTCGCCAATTTTTTTAAGAATTTTATCTACGCCTTTTTCAAACAAATACGTCGTATACGATCCCTCTGGACGCTCGGCATAACGCTCTGCAATAACACTTTCCAGATTGCCGAACGTTGTGAATCTGTCTGATGTCGGTTCAATAGCTTGAGAAGCATCGGTAGCTTGACCAATTACCTCAATCGCGTTGTAGAAACAGCTGTAACGACCGGTATGGCATGCGGGTCCCTTTTGCTGAACCTTAACAAGCAGCGTATCTCCGTCACAATCATAGGACATCGATACGATTTGCTGGGTATGGCCGCTAGTTGCGCCTTTATTCCAAAGCTCATTGCGTGAACGGCTCCAGAACCAGGTTACGCCGGATTCTGTGGAGAGCTGAAGCGACTCCTTGTTCATATAAGCGAGCATGAGTACTTCCTTGCTTTGTGCATCCTGTACGATGGCAGGCACGAGTCCCGCTTCATCCCATTTTATTTGTGATAAAATATTATTGTTTTCCTTCATCGAACCTCTACTCCCTTCCGCCGCAAATCCTCTTTTACTTCACGTATGGTCATTTCTTTATAATGAAAAATTGTAGCAGCCAGCGCTGCGTCCGCATGTGCTTGCTGAAACACATCGTTAAAATGCTCGACACGTCCCGCCCCGCCCGATGCGATAACAGGAATGCCCAGTGAGTCAGACACCGCTTGCGTTAGCTTAAGATCAAAGCCATCCTTAGTTCCGTCCGCGTCCATGCTCGTAAGCAAGATTTCTCCGGCACCTAGTCGCTCAACCTCGCGTGCCCACTCCAATGCTTTAATTCCTGTAGTATTGCGTCCGCCATGGGTATAAACTTCCCATTCGCCCCACTCTGCATTAAACTTTGCGTCAATGGCTACCACAATGCATTGTGAGCCAAACTTACGCGATCCTTCCTTCACGAGCGATGGGTTTTTGACAGCAGCGGTATTGATGCCAATCTTATCCGCACCTGCCCGCAGCAGTCGCTTCATATCGTCTACGTGGGAAATGCCGCCGCCGACCGTAAATGGAATAGTAATCTCGCCCGCCGTCCGCTTGACGACCTCAATCATCGTCGCGCGGCCTTCAACGGAAGCGGATATATCCAGAAATACAAGCTCATCGGCGCCCTCCTGGTCATAGGTCGCCGCCAGCTCAACTGGATCGCCTGCATCACGCAGGTTCACGAAGTTAACGCCTTTCACTACCCGGCCGTCCTTCACATCCAGACACGGAATGATACGCTTCGCCAGCATATTGTCCTCTCCTTTATGCCCGTATAGCCGAGCTTGATTTTGGTGGAGCTTTTTGATTAATGATTTATTCAGGTGCTTGATGTAGACGTAAGTTGTAGCTGTACGATGCAGGTGTTTGGTTTGTTTTATTTCATTTCAATTATTATTTACAGCTTCTGCTATAGATGCAGTTCTCACAGCTACAGTACATATAGTTACAGTAGATATAGTTACAGTTCTTATATATATCTTAGTTTAAAGTTGTTATAGTTGTACTCTTATGGGCCAAAACTGAAAACAGCTGTAGACAGAAAGTGAGAAACGTATAGCGAAATATAGATAGCGAGAAGGTTTAATTTTCATTAGTCCTGTTTGACTGTATTTTATACATTCAAATCAACATCGAAACGTCGCTTTTAACCTTTGACTGTATTTCATACAAGCAAATCATCCGTTTCGCAGACAAAGTATCTATATCCACCTATTTGATTGTATCTTTTCCATTCAAACACATTTACAAGGTAAATATCCGCAGTTTGAATGGATGAAATACATTCTAATCGCTCAGCCCTTTTCGTTGGTTGAAAAACAACGATAGAAACTAGATTCCCTGGTCGTTCAGTACAGTACAGTACAGTACAGTTAAGCTCAGTTAAGCTCATTACATTACAGTTCAGCTTTACTTAGTTCCATTTCTCCGTCCACCGCGTAGTGCTCCAAGTAATCAAACGCTGATTTTAGGGATGAGCCACTTTTTATATAACCATAGTGTCCATTTATAAGAGTGGTTCTTCTATGACATAGTCCTTCTATAACATAGTTCTTTTAATACTGTAGTTCTCTTTAACTTCTATTTTAGAGCTGCCCTTGCAGCTTTTTGCTGTTCGTCAGCGCCAGGAAGTTGCCCAGCAATTGCATACCAAGCTCTCCGCTTTTCTCCGGATGGAACTGCATGCCGTATACGTTGCCGCGACCGACAATTGCAGTCACCTGCTGGTGGTAATCGGTAGTCGCGAGCAGATCCGAAGTCAGCTCCGGCTTCACATGGTACGAGTGAACAAAGTAGACATGTCCCTCAGTCAGACCATTAAAGAGCGGTGATTGCTGCTGCAAGAACGAAAGCTTATTCCAGCCCATATGAGGCACTTTATAATCACCTTGGAAGCGAACCGCTTTCCCGGGCAATAAATTCAGACCCTCATTCGTACCATACTCTTCGCTTTCGCCAAATAGGAGCTGCATTCCTAAGCAAATACCGAGCATAGGCTTGCCGGATGCCGCATAAAATTTCGTCACATCGTCCAGCTTCGTGTTGCGAAGATTTTCCATCGCGTCGCCAAATGCACCTACACCTGGCAAAATAGCGCCTTCTGCTTCAACAATTATTTTAGGATCAGCAGTTATAACGGCCTCATAGCCGAGTCGCTCAACCGCTTTACTAACGCTATGCAGATTGCCCATACCGTAATCGATAATGGCGATCATCTTAAAGCACTCCTTTCGTAGAAGGTACTCCTTGTACGCGAGGATCAATGCTCGTTGCTTCATCAAGTGCACGGCCTAATGCTTTGAATACCGCTTCAATCATGTGATGCGTGTTTTTGCCGTAGTGCACGATAACATGAAGTGTTATCCGTGATTCAAGCGCCAACTTCCATAGAAACTCATGAACGAGCTCAGTGGAGAAGCTGCCAACCTGTGCTGAAGGATATTCTGCACGATATTCAAAATGCGGGCGGTTGCTAACGTCGATGATAACCTGTGCCAGCGCTTCATCCATCGGTACGAATACGCTAGCGTAACGTTTAATGCCGCGTTTGTCGCCAAGTGCCTCACGAAGCGTCTGACCGATACAAATGCCGATGTCCTCTACCGTGTGGTGATCGTCAATATCGATATCGCCGCGTGCTTCAACATCTAGGTTAAATTGACCGTGCTTCGTAAACAAATCAAGCATGTGATTCAAGAAGGGTACATCCGTTTCGATCTTTGCCTCGCCTGTACCATCTACTGCGAATGAAAGCTTAATGTCCGTTTCGTTTGTCTTACGTGATACCGATGCCTCGCGCACTCTGTTTTCCGTCACTTTAATTCCTTCTTCCCTATAAAATAAGTACTTCTATGGATGAATCATTAGCTATTATATTGGTACCAAATGGTCGGCGAAGCATTGCTGCTTAACGACAACAAATGGTTATGTTAGCCCCGCTCTTTCTCCAGACGAATCTCAATTGCACGTGCGTGTCCTTCAAGCCCTTCATGCCTAGCAAGTGTCATAATCTTCTCACCGTTCGCAAGCAATGCTTCCTTGCTGTAATAAATTAGGCTCGATTTCTTCAAGAAATCGTCCACGTTTACCGGCGATGAGAATCGCGCTGTACCATTTGTCGGAATGATGTGATTCGGTCCGGCAAAATAGTCTCCAACTGGCTCTGAGCTGTAAGGTCCGAGGAAAATAGCTCCTGCGTTCTGAATGTAACCGAGCAGACGCATCGGATCAACTGTCAGCACCTCAAGATGCTCCGGTGCAAGCTGGTTCACTACATCGATGCCCGCTTCAATCGAGTCAACGAGCAGCACAGCGCCGTAGTTGTCAATGGAGCTGCGCGCGATGTCTTGGCGCGGCAGTGTGGACAGCTGGCGGTCTACTTCAGCAGCGACCGCTTCCGCCAGTTGCTGCGAAGGCGTAATAAGAATCGCCGACGACATCTCATCGTGCTCTGCTTGCGATAGCAGATCCGCAGCTACATACGCGGGATCTGCGGAATCGTCGGCTAGCACGACGATCTCGCTTGGGCCGGCGATGCTGTCGATATCGACGGCGCCGAATACGGCGCGCTTCGCAAGCGCCACGTAAATGTTGCCCGGTCCGCATATTTTATCGACCGGGTCAATTGTTGCCGTGCCGTACGCCAGCGCGGCTATAGCTTGTGCCCCGCCGACCCGGTACATCTCCTTGACGCCCGCTTCTGCGGCGGCAACGAGAATATACGGGTCGATACCTGCGGTGCCGCCTGTTGCTGGCGGCGTCACCATAACGATCTCCGGCACGCCAGCCACCTGTGCCGGAATGACATTCATCAGCACGGACGACGGATAAGCCGCCTTGCCCCCGGGCACATATACGCCGACCCGCTTAAGCGGTCGCATGATTTGCCCGAGCAGCGTTCCGTCCTGCTGCAAATCCATCCACGAGGTACGCATCTGCTTCTCGTGGAACACCCTAATATTCACGGCCGCTTCGCGAATAGCCGTGAGAAAATCAGCGTCGACATGGTCATACGCCGCCTGAATCTCCTCCTGCGTCACGCGTAGCGATTCCGCATCCAGCTTTACGCGGTCGAACTGCTCCGTATACCTGAGCAGCGCCGCGTCACCCTCGGTCTTGACGCCCTCTACGATCGTCTTGACCGCTTCATTTTGCTCCGGTGTCCCATACTCCACCTCGCGCTTCAAACCAAACTGCTCCGCACGCATAATACGCATATGCCTCGCCCCTTTCTAATCCTCATCCTTGCTGTCTGCCTCTATATTTAAGCTCTAGTCGCCAAAGTCTCCTGCAATCGATCACACAAGCTTTGAATCACATCGTTTTTCATCCGATAGCTTACCCGATTCGCGATCAAGCGGCTCGTAATTCCGAAGATCGACTCCATCTCCACAAGTCCATTCTCTCGAAGCGTTTGGCCCGTTTCCACCATATCGACGATACGATCCGCCAAGCCGATCATCGGAGCCAGCTCAATGGAGCCATTCAACTTAATAACCTCTACCTGCTGTCCACGCTCGCGGAAGTAAGCCGATGCGACGTTCGGATACTTCGTTGCAACGCGAGGATTAATCGTCGGCTTCCAATCCGGCATACTGATTACTGACATCCGACATTTAGCGATACCTAGATCAAGCAGCTCGTATACATCTTTATTTTCTTCCATTAGAACGTCTTTACCGACTATCCCAATGTCTGCAACACCATATTCCACATAAGTCGGCACATCCACCGGCTTTGCCATTATAAACTCCATGCCCATTTCAGGCAGTTCAATGATCAGCTTGCGCGTATCGTCAAAGTCACTCGGAATCGGAAGTCCCGCTTCACGAAACAGCTTTGAAGCCTGTTTATAGATACGGCCCTTTGGCATCGCCACTTTCAAAATATCTCTTCTCACTTCGCTCATGTGGCGCTGCCTCCCTTCGTAACTTCATCATTCGCAATATAGGTAGTCAAATTTTTATAGCCTACACCTTTATACATAAAAGGCTTCTGATCCGCAGCTGCTAATAAGACCGCTTCTAGACCTTCAGCACTCGCCGTATCCATCCGTTCCGTTACGACCGGCTGTCCTTGGCCGCGAAGCTTCTGCGCTTCCGCCAGAGCCTCCGTACGCCCTGCTGCATCATACAATACTAATGTCCGTTCAGAGAGACTCTCTTCCTCTTCACCCATTAGCTCCAAAATACGAGTCGTCTTCAGAGCGAAGCCTGTTGCTGCAGCCGTTCTGCCGAACTGAGCCAACAAATTATCATATCGTCCGCCGCTTACGACTGGAAAACCAAGATCAGCCGCATAGCCCTCAAAGGTCATCCCCGTATAGTAGGAGAAATCACCAATCATCGTTAAATCAATCAGCACATGCTCACAGACGTCGTATGCCTTCAGCACATCCCATATCTCGCATAAATGGCGAATGGACTCACGAGCGGTAGCATCCACGCTTAGCTGCAAAGCCTGCTCACAAATTTCTTGACCGCCGCGAAGTCGCAGAATGCCCTCCAGCTCGCGTTGAACCGGCTCATCAAGCGACAGCTCACGAAGCTGCTCACGATAGCCAACGTAATCACGTCCGAGCAAGCAGCCTTTCAGCTGTTCCTGCGCTTCTTTACGTCCAGGCAGCGTTTCCTCTAGTAAGCCATTCAGAAAACCGACATGTCCAATAGCGATCTTAAATCGTTCTACTCCTGCCGCTTTCAGCGAGGCAATAGCAAGTGCAACGACCTCCGCATCCGCTTCAGCTGAAGAGTCACCTACAAGCTCCACACCCGTTTGGAAAAATTCAGCCTCGCGGCCTGCTTCCTCTTCAATCGCCCGAAAAATATTAGAGTGATAAGACAAACGTTGCGGAAACTCTTCTTCTTTTAATAAAGAAGCAACAACACGTGCTATGGGCGCCGTCATATCAGAGCGAAGCACAAGTGTAGTCCCTTTATTATTTAGAAGCTTGAATAACTTCTGATCTGATGTTGAACTCGCAACACCGACTGTATCGTAATATTCTATAGTTGGCGTCATAATCTGTTCGTAGCCCCAGCCTTGCATACAAGCTAGAACCTCACGCTCGATATGCCGCAGCTTTGCTACAGCGCCTGGCAAATAATCTTTAACGCCTATCGGCTTCTCAAATACTTTTGGTTTAGACATTCCCGATCACCCTCCAATACTTTATCACAGTAAAGCGATACCATGTTACCATACTGCCAAAATAAAGTGTTTAGTCGTAATATTAGCATGGAAAACACGTCTCCGTCAAGCCAAAAACAGCGATATGACTCCCTTTAAACAACAAAAGGATGTCTCCCAAGCATTATGCGCCAAACGAAGCGCAAACACCGAGAAGCATCCTTTTTATATATAAGAATCTATAGGTTTCCACCTATTAATGAGCTTATATATATCCCCGCGAAATGAATGATTTGCCGTAGAAGTCGGCGACAGCCGTTTACGCTTGAAATATAGGAAAGTATAAGTTTCACACTATACTCTTGCCTATATTTTTACGAGAAACCGATCGTCCTTAGACAAGGACGACGAAGTCGTTTCTTCTTAAAATATAGGAAAGTATAAGTTTCACACTTATACCAATGCCTATATTTCACCGCGAAACGAGCTATTACCGCCAGAGGTCGGCGACAGTCGTTTACGCTTGACGTTATCACACTTTAGGTTTCGCATAGTTGCATTCGGTCGTTCATAAGGCATTCACTTAAATTTCCGAAAACTTTGGTTCACTTCTTTTGATCTCTCGCATAGGATTGCCGCCTACAAAAGCATAAGCCTGCACATCCTTATAGACTACGGAGCCTGCGGCTACTACGGCATGATCCCCGATCGTCACACCTGGCAGTATCGTTGTGTTCGCACCAATCATCACATTGGAACCGATCTTCACATCACCAAGCCGGTATTCGTTGATTAAATATTCATGCGTCAAAATCGTCGTATTATATCCTATGATCGAATTATTGCCGACCGAAATTCGTTCCGGGAAGAAGACATCGACCATCACCATCAAAGCAAATGCGGTATGTTCTCCAACCTTCATTCCGAGCACTCGGCGGTAAATCCAATTTTTAAGCGGGAGAACCGGGCAATAGCGTGCCAGCTGTATGAATACAAAATTCCGAACCGACTTTACACGGCTCACTGTCGAATAGACCTGCCACAACGCATTCGGTCCTTCCACCGGATATCGGTTAACGTTTCGCAAACGGCTCGCTCTCCATTCCAACAAATGAATAAAGGTCCCGCATGTCATGAATGACGTGATCCGCTCCAGCATCCTTCAAAATCCGCTCGCCTTTAAGCGACCAAGCAACACCGATAGCCAAAGTACCCGCCGCTTTTGCGGACTGCATATCCACGGTACTATCACCGACCATGATTGTCGTAGCCGGGTCTGCTCCTAGTAACTTGATCGCCATGCTTACAGGCTCAGGATGCGGCTTCGGATTAACAACATCATCAATCGTCACAATGGCATCGATATAATCGGCAAGCCCAACATATTTCAAGCCGCGCTCTGTCGTCAGCCGCATTTTAGTTGTTACGACTCCAATTTGAATGCCTTTGCCATGCAGCGTTTCCAGTACTTCAT
Organism: Paenibacillus sp. P4_A7; assembly: GCF_056402455.1. Taxonomy (NCBI): domain Bacteria; kingdom Bacillati; phylum Bacillota; class Bacilli; order Caryophanales; family Paenibacillaceae; genus Paenibacillus; species Paenibacillus sp. P4_A7. The sequence continues at coordinate 56,467 of NZ_JBFUHJ010000008.1, forward strand.
TTACATAGTCAAACGACTTCACAAACTCATCATGCAGCCGAAGGTTCACTTCCCGATAAGCAGCCACAAGATCCGATACCTCTTCCAATCCAGAGAACAAACGCATTTGATCAGTCAGAGGTTGTCCCATGCTAGGAATGATATGCTCTCTCCCGAAACTCTCCGGCACAACACCCTTCAATGATTCTATGAACGAGCGAATAATAAGCTCATTGGTGTCAATAATGGTGCCATCCAGATCAAATAGCATCGTTTTTATGTTACTCGTCATTCATAAACCCTCCTAATCCTGTCACGCGCTAATCTTTTTTCTCATCTTTAGTGCGATTCTTACTCTCTGTACCTGTAGTGCCTTCTTTGCTTGTATTTACTGCTTGATCTACGCCGCCATTTCTCTCTGGCCTCGTCGTTACAATCGGATCCAGGTATCTCACTGATGCCATTCCTGTCTTACGTCTCACAATAATAAGCACAATCGCCCCAATAATGAGCAATAAAGCTACTACCTGCGAAATACGGATATTACCATAGGAAGGATCCAAGTAGCCTTGTGAAAAAGCCACTTCCATTGGTGACCAAAGCCCATTAATGAATGAAGCCAACCATTGAGGCCCCATAAACGCTAAACTATCTGTACGAAGCGCCTCAATAAAGAAGCGGCCAATGGAATACCAGATAAAGTAACCCGCAAGGATTTCACCCGCACGCACAAACTTCTGGCGCCGAAGCACGAATAGCAAAGCAATACCAACCAAGCTCCAAACCGATTCATACAAAAAAGCTGGATGACGGAACGCGCCCTCTGGAAACGCTGAATCCATGATAAACATGTTATTCACGATAAAGTTTGGAATGTGCAGCGTGTTCCGTAGAAACTCCTCGCTGACTACTCCACCGTAAGCTTCTTGATTCATGAAGTTGCCCCAGCGTCCGATCATTTGACCAGCTAACAAGGACGGTGCACATATATCCGCAATCCGCCAAAAGCTGTATCCTTTGTATCTGATGTAGAAGAACCCGCATATAAACGCGCCAATAAGCGCTCCGTATATAGCGATACCGCCCTCCCATATTTTGAACACATTAAATAAGTTACCTTTGTAATCTTCCCATTTAAACGCTACATAATAAATACGGGCCACAATAATAGAAGAAGGAACACCAAGCAGTAGTAAATCCATGAAGAAGTCCGGCTTAATTCCGAATCGCTTGCCCTCCTGCACGGCCAGCATCAAGCCTATCAAAGCCCCTGTTCCCAAAATAATTCCGTACCAATGAACCGGCAAGGAACCAATTGTGAAAGCAATCGGATTAATCGATAAAGTGGTCATTTTCTAGATCTCCTTTGGAATCAGTCATATTCGTCCATATCCTCGGCAATCGTCTCGGTCAGCTTGTTTGTAAATTGTAGGGCCGCATTGTAACCCATCCGCTTCAGACGGAAGTTCATTGCAGCTACCTCAATAATAACAGCTAGATTTCGACCTGGACGTACAGGAACAGTCACTAGAGGAATGTCCGTATCGATAATACGAGTCGTCTCCTCATCGAGACCTAGCCTGTCATACTGCTTATCCTGCTGCCAGTTTTCTAGCTTAATAACAAGACCGATACGCTTCTGCGTGCGAACAGCACCTGCTCCGAATAATGTCATTACATTAATAATGCCTAGGCCGCGAATTTCTAACAGGTGACGAATTAGCTCTGGCGCACTGCCATGAAGCTGTCCATCCGATGTCTGCCTAATCTCCACCGCATCATCGGCTACAAGTCGATGCCCACGTTTTACAAGCTCTAGAGCTGTCTCGCTTTTACCAATGCCGCTGCCTCCTGTTATGAGCATTCCAACACCGTAAACGTCAACTAGAACGCCATGTATGGTTGCTGTGGGAGCAAATTTTTTCTCCAAAAAGTCGGTAATCCTGCTCGATAAAATAGTGGTTGCCACGTTGCTGCGCAGCACAGGAATTTGCATCGCATTGGATTGATCGATTAGCTCCTGAGGTGCTTCCAAACCTCTTGTCAAAATTACGCATGGCGTGTCCTCTTTGAAGAGTCGCACCATCCGATCCTTCCGTTCCTCACTATCAAGCATGTCAAGGAAGGAAATTTCCGTTCTGCCAAGCAGCTGTACCCGCTCACTAGGATGGTAGTGGAAATAGCCGGCCATCTCAAGACCAGGCCGGTACAAATCATCTACAGTAATCGCACGCTTTAGTCCATCTTCACCCGCAATGATCTCTAGTTGAAATTGTCGGACTAGCTCCGTTACTTTCACTCTTTTCGCCATCGTATGGCCTCCCTCATCTGACAACTGCTTTATACTATAATGTATGTTATTTTCCAATGTCTTCATCGTAAAGGAAAAAGGCGCCGAACGCAACGTTTCCTCCGTTGCTCAGCGCCTTGCGTTTATTTTATCGGTACACTTATAGGTTCTAGTACATAGCCGGGATACTGCTCAATGTCGAAAGTTAATGGCTGCTTGTAGTCCGACTTTGGTATCCGATAATAAAAGGTCATTTTATTGTCTCCTGATCCCCACTCTGCAGACGTTCCGCTATTATCCAATATGGGATACGATAATCCTGAGGCATCCTTGAAGAAACCCTTATGTTTAAACAGCGTATAAATGAGTTCCTTATCGATCTCATCTAGTACAAGAAGTTCAAACTTCAAGTCAAACCCTTCGCCAACCTCTTGCTTTTCAACGAGCTGAAGTCTGTTGTCCGGTGAAGATAATGTCTTCAAGGTATCTGTATTAACAGTTACACTAAGATTATATTCCGATACGTGCAAGCCATCTGCCACTAATGTCAGCTTCTTAGGCCGCTCGAAGTAGCTGCTCTTGAAATGTCTCGTTAATGACGGATTAAGATCACCAAAGCCCGTATTCGTCTCGTATCGTCTTCCCTTCTCATCCACTAGCACCATGTTTCTAAAATGATTAGAACGTTTCTCATTGCTCGGATCAGCTTCAAATGTTAGCGATATTTGAAGTGGTGTTATAATAGCATCTTTAATCGTGAACCACTGCCCGCCTACCTCGAAGTTGCTATCTATCGCGATCTCTTCCCGCATGCCCGCGAACCTCTCATGATCGATTGGAAAGTCAACTCTCAGCCACTGACCGCCCAGCAATAAACTAAACTGTAAACTTTCTGGCATCTTGCCATCACCTATTAGAACATCCAGATAATCATGTACGGGAACGCTTGTATCCGCGGCGTCATTACTAGGAAAATGTGACGATCCAATACCAGCCTCCAAATCGGCTCCATTGCTGGTCTTCAATTTATAATTAAGAAATCCTGTATTACCGTTAATACCCGGGCCCTCAGCCGTATATAGAATAACGAGGCGCTGATCATCTGCTAAAATACCATCTACCGTAAATTTATAGCCGTTTTTCTCGTCTGATAGCTTAACCGATTGTATGAAGTCATTTTCAACAGCTGATAACAAAGACTTATCACTCTCTATGAAGGATACAAATCCGCTAAACCCTGGAATATCCTTCATTATCGCGGCAAAGGTAGGAGATACTCGCACGAACGCGGAGAGTAGCAGAATCATGCAGATGACGGAAGCACTCATCGTTAGGCTAAGCCTCTTCCTTCGTCCGCGTATTGCCCGCTTACGACCCTGCTCAAGCCCTCTCTGTATCGCAGCATCCAATGCCTGTTCAGACTGCTGTCCAAGCACATTGTTCACAAGTTCTATATCACTCCGCAGCCTTTGCCCGCCCTGTTCGAAATCCTTCTCCACTTCCGCGCCCATTGCCTATCTCCTCCTTCAAGTCCGTCATATCGGCTCTTAGCAACTTCAATGCCTTATTCAGCCATGTTCGAATCGTCCCATCTGGCTTTTCCAGCAGCTCAGCTATTTCCGTAATTGTCATGTCTCTATAATATTTCAGCGTAATGACCATTCGATAGTTTGCCGGCAACTGCTGCACCTGAGCAGCCATATCGAGTCTAACTGCCGTATCCGCATCCTCTGCCTTAACCGCCGAACCGTACTCTTGTGATATAGTCTCAGTGGGACGTTCTCTCGTCTTTTTCTTTCTCGTATCCATACAGACACGTATCAGAATCCGAATCGACCAGGTTGTAAAAAAGTGCGGCTCCTTTAAAGTACGTCGCTTGGTCCATATTCGGCAAACTGTCTCTTGTATCGCTTCTAACGCATCCTCTTCATTCCGCATATAGGAATAAGCAATTCCGTACAATTGCAGTTTATCCAGCTCTATACGCTGCAGCAAAGCGGTATCATCGCCGGCAATCCATGCTTCAGCCCATTCCTTTTTATTCATAACTGTCCTCCCCTCTACCAAAACTAATACATATCTCTTTATTTCGTCTTATTCCGTTTATTATTAGACAGCTGAAGCATGCAAACGGTTTTGACAAAACAAAAAAAGAACGATCGGAATAATCCGATCGTTCTTCTTCCAAACTATTTATTATTAAGCTTCGAAAATGTTAAGCTCTGATTCTTTGTCAAACAAATGTACTTTGTTCATGTCTAGCGCAAGCTTAACACTTGTGCCATCACGTAGACCGGAACGGCCATCAACACGAGCGATTACTGTGTCAGTGCCGATTCCATTCAGGTAAAGATACATTTCGTGACCAAGGTTCTCAGCAACCTCAACATTCGCGTGAACGATTGTTTGTGGTGATGCTTCAATGAATACTGGCTCTTCGTGAAGATCCTCTGGACGAATACCAAGAATTACTTCTTTGCCGATGTAACCTTTCGAACGAAGTGAAGCAGCTTTGCCTTCAGGTACAACTACGTCAACGCCGCTTGCTTTGAAGCGAAGCGCGCCGCTTTGCTCAGTCAACGAACCAGAGATGAAGTTCATCGATGGAGCGCCGATAAAGCCAGCTACGAAGATGTTAACCGGATGGTTGTAAAGCTCTTCTGGAGATGCCGTTTGTTGAATGAAACCGTCTTTCATAACAACAATGCGGTCACCCATCGTCATTGCTTCGATTTGGTCATGCGTTACATAGATTGTAGTTGTTTCAAGACGTTTAGTCAGCTTGCTGATCTCAGCACGCATTTGACCACGAAGTTTTGCATCCAAGTTGGAAAGAGGCTCATCCATCAAGAAAACTTGCGGCTCACGAACGATTGCGCGTCCTAGTGCAACACGTTGACGTTGACCACCGGAAAGTGCTTTTGGTTTACGGTCAAGCAAATGCTCGATATCTAGAATTTTAGCAGCTTCACGAACACGTTTGTCGATGTCTGCTTTTTTGAATTTACGAAGTTTAAGGCCGAAAGCCATGTTTTGGTATACATTCATGTGCGGGTACAACGCGTAGGATTGGAATACCATCGCGATGTCGCGGTCTTTAGGAGCTACGTCATTCACTAGACGATCGCCAATGAACAATTTGCCTTCAGAAATTTCTTCAAGACCTGCAATCATACGAAGAGTTGTCGATTTACCGCAACCAGATGGTCCGACCAATACTAGAAACTCTTTGTCTTTAATATCTAAGCTAACGTCAGTAACCGATGCTTTGTCAGTTCCCGGGTATTTTTTGTAAATGCTTTCTAAACGTACGCCTGCCATGATATGTTTCCCCCTAGAAAGAAATTTCGTTATGCCTATATCTTATCCCACACAAGGGCTGATGACTATGCACATACTTTACAAAAAAACTAATTTCTTTTCGTAACTTTGTACAATAGTAATATGATTTTTACTAGTACGGCATCTCTAAACTGCCGAACATCAAGTCCAGTCTCTTGTTTAAGTTTATCTAATCGATAGAGCAGCGTATTACGATGAATATATAATTTCTTGGCAGTCTCGCTCACGTTACAATCCAATGTAAAAAAAGTCTCTAACGTACTCAGCATTTCTGATTCAACGAATAAGTCAGCCCGTTTAAGCGATTGCTCCAAATACTTAGAGCGCTGCGCCTCTGGTATAGCGTTTAATAACCGTTCAAGCTGCAGCATCCATGGAAAATGAATATTAGTCCCGACATGGAATTTACGACCCAAGCTAATCGTCTCTCGCAATAGAATAGTCGTTTCTATCATACCCTTTGCTGGTGAAGTTGGATGCATCACCGCAAGATGGCACTCACCAATCCATTCACTAGCTAACATCTCGTGCAAACCCAGCCCTATCGAAGCCAAGCTATCCTCCAGTGTTTCTTCTTCTAGCTCATCGAACAGTTCCCCATCCACATCTCTCAGCAATGTAAGAGGGCCCCAAATGAGCCATTCTTGGTTTTTTAATGGAATCAGCAATACATCCTCCGATAAGAAGGAACGAAGCAATCTCTCCAACTCGACATAAGTAGCTTGCTTCGTATTAGATTGTTCCGTAACTAAAAGGAAAGGAATCATTTCCGTATACAATCGGCTACCTACCGTTAAATGATCAGGGATGGAATAAGCAGGCTCGTCTGACTCAAGCTGTTTTTGAATCCACTCACTTAGCTTGAGCGCGTTTCTTTCGGTTTCCGAAAGTGAAGCAGATTTCTTCTGAGACTGTTCATGACTTCTGAGCTGGAGAGTCCAGCTGATCAAGTCCTTCTCTGTTTCATTTAACAATGGATTGTCGATTTCCAGCAGTTCCAACGAATATTCACGATTAGATGCAATAATCCATGTCGTTCCATTCATTTCAGCACGTTGTCCTTCTTTTGGAGCGTGATCCGATTTCTCTCCGACATAAACCGCATCGGCGTCTTTAATCAAATCGTTCCATTCAGCTGTCGTTTTTGTTACGAAATGTACCGGACAGTTTAAAATGTGCTGCAGTGGCTTCAACCAGTCTGTCGTGCTCATTTCTTATCTCCAATCTCCACAAGCCTAAACGGCTGACGCCGCTCTCTGAGGTTCAAATTACGAATCCCAATTATATAATCAGCTTGTTAATGAAAAACATCTAGCTTTTTTATATCATAGGAAACGTATTTTGTCGTCATTGTATCACAAATGGACTATGAAATTCAGCCCATGACCAGTAAAAGAATAATCGATAGTAAAGCAAATAAAGCTGCGATTAGATACATGAAAGAAACGGTCTGAACCTGATTAAGTCCCCATTTCATTAACGTATGATGAGTGTGCAGCTTGTCTGCCTGGTGCAGTCCCTTACCGCTGACAAGCCTGCGCAGCATAACGTATACCGTATCCAATATAGGCAATCCAAGCGCAAGCAGAGGTACTAGCACAGAAATAAATGTTGCGCGCTTGAATGTACCATCTATTGCTATCACCGCAAGCGTATAACCAAGAAAGGTCGCTCCCGCATCCCCCATAAAAATACGTGCTGGATAAAAATTATGTACAAGAAAGCCAATGCACACGCCAGCTATAATTACAGCTAATAATGCCGTATCGGCTTGTCCTCTAATCAGAGCAGCTATCAATAGAGTAAGTGAAGAAAGGGTGCTAACCCCTGCTGCAAGTCCATCAACTCCATCTATAAAATTAATCATATTTATTAGTGCGAATACCCACAGCATCGTCATGAGCCATGAAAACCAATCCGGAAACATAAAATAAACACTGGTAAAAGGATTCGTGATCCCTGCTATTTTAATTTTAAATAAAGTGGGAATAGACGCTATCGCCAGATACAAAACTACACGCGGCCAAACAGGAAAATCTATTCCCTTCGATTTCGACGCATCATCCAGCAGCCCAATACATACAAGCATGAGACCGCCTGCCAGAATAGTCCAAGTTAAAGCAGTGAATCCTATAAAAATAAACATCGTAACGACACAACCAACAAAAATAGCCGCACCTCCCATTAAAGGAATCGGCTTGTTATGTATTTTTCGATTATTGGGCTGATCAACAAAGCCAAGATGAAGAGCAAGCTTGCGAAGGGGCGGCACGCTTATAAAGACAATAGCGAAGCTTAATATCGCCGCTAATCCGTAGTTCATTCTCAAAACCCCTTTTTTTATTTCTTCTGTATGTACATTGTTCCCTTATATCGTTAAAATACAAGAAACTTATCCTATCTAATTGTTTATTGACCGATCTTCTAAAGCATGATAAAATTTGTCAAACTATTCAGATCGGAATTATATGAGAAGTTATTAAAACCATATCCTATAGAGAAAGTAGAGTGCCAAATGTCTAAAATCGTCATTATATCCGGAAGTCCCAACGAAGCGTCGCGATTAAATGGTATTGTACAGTATGTCCAGCACCAATTGATTGAACAAAACCTTACTACCAAAATCATATCCGTCGTCTATCTACCTGCTGAGGATCTCATCCAAGCCAACTTTAATAGTCCGGCTATCCAAGAAGCCAACAAGCTTGTTGAGGAAGCAAATGCTGTCATTATTGCCAGTCCGGTATATAAAGCGTCCTATACAGGCGTTCTAAAAACCTACTTAGATCTACTTCCGCAAAAAGGACTTGATGGAAAAATTATTGCTCCTTTATTTATCGGAGGAACAATAGCCCATCTGTTATCGATTGACTATGCGTTAAAGCCGGTCTTAGCTTCCATGGGCGCTAGGCTCTATGTCAGCGGTGTTTATGCCGTCGATTCGCAAATTGAACGTACGCAAGGCGATAACGGCGAGCCTGTTTTCACGCTGACTGAAGATTTGCAGTTACGACTTGATCAGACGGTTAAAGAATTGATCTATGAATTGTCGATTCGCAAATAAACAAATTGTCTATACAAATAAAGGGCTCTATCCGGAGCAGCGCTTGCTGCTTAAGATAGAGCCCTTTTCTAATGCCTCGCACAAAAATAAAACTAAACATCTAAAATCAAATAATCATCTAAAATCAAATCTGAAACCAAAAAAACCGAAAGTCCTAGGACCCTCGGTTGTATGTATAAGAGAAGTAAAGATGGTGAGTCATGTAGGATTCGAACCTACGACACCCTGATTAAAAGTCAGGTGCTCTACCAACTGAGCTAATGACTCGTGATGTGAAAAAATGGTGGAGGGCGATGGATTCGAACCACCGAACCCGAAGGAGCAGATTTACAGTCTGCCGTGTTTAGCCACTTCACTAGCCCTCCGCATAACTATTTCTCTTCGTTCGAACGAAAAAAAATAAAGTGGTGGCTCGGGACGGAATCGAACCGCCGACACGAGGATTTTCAGTCCTCTGCTCTACCGACTGAGCTACCGAGCCTTACTTTAAAGAAAAAATGGCGGAGCTGACGGGATTCGAACCCGCGGTCTCCTGCGTGACAGGCAGGCATGTTGGGCCACTACACCACAGCTCCAAGTGGATTCGATCAAAAATCGAATAAGTAAATAATGGTGGAGGCTGACGGGATCGAACCGCCGACCCTCTGCTTGTAAGGCAGATGCTCTCCCAGCTGAGCTAAGCCTCCGAGAATACGAATTGAAAAGGTAATGGTAGCGGC